>JAQXMG010000051.1 GCA_029012525.1 bacterium | reverse complement strand
CATGTGGTAGATATCTTGTAGTGTTTTGTGATATACTTTTCATGACTTAAGTCCTTTCTATGATTGTATTCGATAACTCAATTATAAGACTTAAGTCATTTTTTATATATAGAAATGTTTCACATCAATTGTATAACAACATTATATATTAACAAATTTTACCACAGGATATTGACAAAAACTACCAATTAATATATGATTAATTTATATGTGATCTTCGGTATCCCGTGTGGACCGAAGACTTTTTTATTTATGAAAGAATTTAAAACAATTGATGATCAGGTTAATTTATTAAAATCAAGGAATATTATATTTAATGATGAACAAAATAATAAACAACTATTATTACATAATAACTATTATAATATTATAAATGGATATAAAGATTTATTTTTAGATAATAATAACTTGCCAAATTATAAAAATGGAACTAATTTTGAAGAAATATATTCTCTTTATGAATTTGATAGACAATTAAGAAATATATTTTTGGAATATATTTTAAAAATTGAAAATTCATTAAGATCTTTGGTTGCCTACTATTTTTCTAAAGAACACGGAAATGATAATTATTTAAAATTAGATAATTTTGAAACATATAAAAATACTTTTGCAAGTAGAGATACAAAACAAAAGCAAATTAAACACATTCAAATTCTTATTGGAAGTATTAACAAAAATATTGCTCAAAATATTGAAACTAAATATATTAATCATTATATGACGTATCATGGTTTTTTACCTTTATGGGTATTAGTTAATATATTGTCATTTGGAGATATATGTAATTTCTATAAATTAATGCAGCAAAAAGAAAGAATTGAAGTATCAAAAGCATTTAATATTGGTGAAAATGATTTATATAGTTTATTAAATATTTTATGTAAAGCAAGAAATTTATGCGCTCATGATGAAAGATTGTATAATTATAAATTTCAAGCATCTACAAGTATAAATGATACTAAATATCATTCTATGTTAAATTTATCAAAAATAAACAATAGATATAGTATTGGTAAAAATGATTTATTTGCTGTTGTTATAGCATTAAAACTATTATTAAATAAAGAAGATTATGATAAATTTCACCATAAGTTATTCAGTAGAATTATGAGTATTAAATCTAAATTAAAAACTATAACTTTAGATGATATCTTAAAATCAATGAACTTTCCTAAAAATTGGCATGATATATCAAAAATGTCCTAAGTCCACGCGGGATACTTAGGATCAATATTATTATATGTAATAAATATAAATTTAAGCAAAATTATTAATTTATCAAAAAATAATACATTGCTTATTTTTTTATATATTTTTTTGGGACCAAGGAGTTTTTTAATAATAAAAAAAACTCTTTTTTTCAAGAGTAATTTTAAATAATGGTCGGGAAGACAGGATTTGAACCTGCAACCCCTTGGTCCCAAACCAAGTGCTCTACCAAGTTGAGCCACTTCCCGACAAATGGTGTCCTGGGAGGGAATCGAACCCCCAACCGATGCCTTAGAAGGGCATTGCTCTATCCAATTGAGCTACCAGGACACAATTTCTTTTGCATTAACTTGAATGCTCTTTGATTATACAACATATTTTTCAATTATTCAAGATTTTTTCGCAATTTTTCTGAAATTTTATTATTATTTTCCATAAAAATTACTTTAGAAACGTCATAATTATCAAAAATAGAATATGAAATAATATCAATTAAATTCTCATTTACTGTTTTTTCTTCCAAATTATCATATATAAAATCATTAAAAACAAGAGTTAAAGTATCATCACAAATTTCATAATCTTCAAGCTTTAAATTATATGATAAAACAGAGATTAAATTATCATAAAAAATGTAATTATTTGATAGACTCTCAACAATAATTTCAATTTTTTCCCTTTCATCATTAACATATTTTGTTATAGGAATTAAATTGTCATTTTCTCCTAAAAAATATAAAACAATTTTACTAATGTTATTATTGCTAGTTATCTCATACTTTTTATTTATACCAATGTCTTTCGTTAGAATAGTAGGAATATTTTTCATATTAGAAACATATTTTAAAAGTTCCCCCTCAACATAAATTTCAACTCCATTTATATCATCTATTTCAGTTAAAGTATAAGTTATAGCCTCAACCATTTTTTCAAGTTGTGAATCACTTACATTTAAAAATTCACTAGAAAAATTAATTTTTATGATTTTATTTTCGAGTTCTGCACTTAATACTTTAGTATTTTGAGGAAGTATTGGTTTAAAATAACTAGGAAGAAGTGCATTTTTATTATTTTTTTCAATCATAGTATCAATTAAAGTTTTTACTTTTTCTAAACTTGTAAGATCTTTAGAAACATAAATATATCCTTTACTGACATAATTATCTTCATTAAGAGTATATATAAATTCTTTTTTGGCACTAGTATAATCAGTTATCTTATAAATATTTTTATCTTCTTTTATTAAATTCAAACTAACAAATGTAAATACAATAAAAATAGCGATACTTGATATAAAAATTCTATTTAAAGCTTTTTTCTTAATCATTACCTTCACCTTTTAAATATTATGAAAAAACATGTGACTTTATCACATGTTATAGAGATATTTCTTTTAATTTTAAAAGTTCAACTACAGCTCCAGCACGACCTTTTACTCCCAATTTTTGTATAGCATTTGAAATATGATTTCTAACGGTTTTTTCACTTATATCTAATTCTTGTGCAATTTCTTTAGTAGTTTTATTTAAAATTAATAATTCAAAAACTTCTTTTTCTCTTCTTGTAAGAATTGATTTACTCAAAATTTATTCCCTCACTTTCAAATTCGGGTGGCTTTATATTATTCATAATATCATATGAATTTTTCATTTATTTGTGAGAGAATATTGCCTATTAGCTTTTAAATTCTACAGATATTGTTTTTTTTGTATCATAATTTTCTTGAATAAATCTCATAATGTTATTAGCTAAAGAGGTATCATGACTATCTTTTATTATGACAACTTGAATATTATCTTCATTTATTTTTACAAAAGAATCAAGTTCAAACTCTTTTTTGATATTATACTGTATTAAATCTTCTTCACTTGTCAATTCCGTTAAATTTTTTATTTTTAAATACGCATTGTTTTTTTCTTCACTAGTAGTTGTACTGCTATTTAAGATTTGTTCATATTCTTTTTTTAACGTAGTTCTTTCTTCTTCTTTTTCTTGTTTTAATACCATTAAATATTCATTTTCTAATACTTCAATTGTTGCTTGTACTTCATCATTTTCTTCCTTATTAACGATTACATCACTTGGCATAGTAACATAATATACTCCAAGTACTAAAACCAAACTAAAAAGTGTTAAAAACCATAAATTTTGCTTTTTAATCATAAAAGATTCCTCCCCTTTAACTATATTTTAAAAGTAATAATTTTATTACAAAAAAAATAGAGCTTATGCTCTACTTACGTATTTACCATCTTTAGTTGAAACAATAACCTTTTCACCTTCATTTACAAACAAAGGAATACGAATTTGCATACCTGTTTCAAGAGTTGCATCTTTTGTTGCTGTACTTGTTGTATTTCCTTTAACTCCAGGTTCTGTTTTAACAACTTCCATTTCAATTTTGTCAGGAAGATTAAGTCCTAACATTTCTCCTTCAAAAAAAACAATTTCAACATCAAGGTTTTCTTTTAAGAACTTAGTATCTGATCCAATTTTTGAACTATTGATTTCAACTTGTGAATAATCAGTCATATTCATAAATACATAATCTTCTCCAGATTTGTATAAAAATTGCATTGTTTTTTTTTCAATTCTTGCAAGTTCTACTTTGGTAGCAGAATTAAATGTGTGTTCAATTGTAGAACCACTTCTTAAATCTTTCATTTTAGTTCTAACAAAAGCAGCACCCTTACCAGGCTTTACGTGTTGAAATTCTATTATTGTATATAAATTTCCTTCAAATCTAATTGTCATGCCTGTTTTAAAATCATTTACGTTTATCATAATATCACCACTTTACTATTATTATTTTTCTTCTTTATGTACTGTATGTTTATTGCATCTAGGACAATGTTTTTTAATTTCTAAACGTTCTGTTGTAGTTTTAACGTTTTTTTCAGTACGATAATTTTGTTCTTTACAAACTGTACAAGTAAGTGTTTTTCCTTGTCTATGCTCTAATTTTGCCATAATTTGCCCTCCTTCTTAAATAAACATTATAAATTTACCACAAAAAATGTTATAAGTCAAATGTTTCTGATAATTTGTTAATCATTATAATTGGAAATATTAAGTGTCCTCACATTATATTACCTAAATGTAAGTTTTTTTATATTTTTGATATACCTATACCTTACTACCAAAAAATCTGTTACTTCGTAATTATTTATACTAGCTTTAATTATTTTTAGAATATACACCTAAAAATATGCAAAAAATTTATTAACCATAATTTTTTTGGCTCTGTTGTCAAGTGTTTTTTTCAAAAAAACAAAAGATCTTTCCAATTCAAATTGGAAAGATATATACTTTATTATCTTATTTTTTTATTTTTTCCAGTATTTCAAAATCCTGTTTGAAATACTGGAAATATCCTCTTTCTTTTCACTTCTGAAAAAACCACTATTTCTCTTCTTCGTTATAGTGGAGGTTATAGTTCTTTAAGTTAATGAGACCGAATTTTTTTAATTTGCAACATTATGATGAATTACTTTTGTATCATAAGTTATCTTATCAAATGAATAACCATTATCCAAGCCATACTTTATAATACATTCTAAAGCTTCAATATTAGATGTTTTAGAACTATAGTCATGCATTAAAACAACATTAGTTCCTCTTCCTAATCTTTTTTTTACATTATTACAAGTTTCTTTAGCAGAATTTGTTTCAGTATCACTAGATCCAACATTCCAATCAAAATAAGTGTATCCTCTTTTTTCTACTTCAGTTGTTAAATAACTCATAATGCCTTCCTTATAATTTTTAGAAACAGTATTACTACTTCCTCCAGGAAATCTAATTATCATACTTCTTTGTCCTGTTATATTATAAACTTTATCTGATATTTTTTGTAAATCATTAAAATATGTATCAGAACTCTTATAAATGCTGTATTTATGACTATAAGAATGAAGTCCTACAGTATGTCCCTCATCAAACTCTCTTTTTATTAAAGAATCATTATTAGTAGTTCCAACAACAAAAAAAGTTGCTTTAATATTATACTTTTTTAAAATATCTAAAATATAAGGAGTAACACTACTACTTGGTCCATCATCAAAAGTTAGATAGATAACAGAATCAGTATACATCTTCTTCTCCTTTACTGTTACTTTTCTTTTGGCAGTTGTCTTATTGCCAGATTTGTCAATTACTTCATAGGTCAAATTATAAACTCCTACATTTTTAGTATCAACATTTCCCATTACTTTAACTTCTTTAGTTAAATCTTCATCACAATTATCAAAAGCACTATATTTATCATCAAAACTATTTCCTTTATAAATTGTAACATCAGATCCTCCGGTTAAAGTTATTGTAGGTTTTTCTGTATCTTTTTTTATTAATTTTCGCTCTACTACTTTTTTATTACCTGATGTATCTAATACTTCGTATATTTTAGTATCTTCAATTGTATAAGTTATAACTTTCAAATCACTTACTTCATCATAATTATCAGATACTTCATAACCTTCTTCAACGTAAGTATCATAATTACAAACATAACTTGGATTATCTCCTTTTAAAGTTATTTCTGGACTTATTGTATCAACAACTACCACATTTCTTTTTTTGGTTTTATTTTTATATTTATACGTTACTTCATAAGTACCAATTTTTTTATTATTAACATTATTATTAATAATAACACTAGAAGTTTTTAAACCAACTAAATTATAACCATATTCTTTATAATTATCATTAACCTCTAAATAAATAGTTTTTTTATTTTTCAAAGTTAAAATAGGATTAACAAAAAAATTAATTACTCCCAATAATACAATAACTAAAAAAACAAATAAAACTATAAATAAAACTTTTTTCTTTTTCATAACAACTACCACTACATACTAATTATACCACTTATTTATTTATGTTCATAAGACAACTTAATAATATCATACAAATTGACATGTTTTTTGTTAAAGTTGTTATTTAAGCTATCTATAAGTTCTTTATAACAGAGTTCTTTATTGTTATTTATTTTATTAAAATATTCGAAATAAAAGTAATTTAACTTATCTACTAAATTGTTATTATATAGTGTTTTAAATTCTTTTTCTAAATTTGTTTTTATTAAAAATTCATTTCTAGTTAAACTAGTATTATTATTTTTTTTAGAATCAATTATATTATAATCTATATTTGTTAAAGTAAGTCTATTTCCTAATAAAAGAATTTCATCTTCTTCATCTAGTAATAATCTAGATATTAATTTATTTTTTCCATCTTTAGTAAATAAAACTCCTAAAATTAAGTTACCATCAGTAAATAACGATAAATATTTATATTCATCGTCATAATTATCCTCTAATTTTGCTTTATCATACAATTTTTCTATGAATTCTTCTTCTACTTTAACATTATTTTTAATAAAGTCATTCATTGTCTTTTCATTTATTTTATAAAAAGGGATTTTTCTTACGTACTTGATATTATCTTTTTCTTCCCATTCAAAAAATTCAACTAGAGTATTATTTAAATTTAGAACAACATCATAAACATAAATCATATTTTTTCTCCTCAAAACTAGTATATACAAAAAAATATTTTTTATATACTTTTATCATTTATTTATAAAATTTATTTACTTATAAAGGAATAAGATTTAATGAATAAACTTGTTTTTATTTATTTGTTCTTATATAATTAAAAAGGAGGAAATTTTTTATGGATTTTATTGAAATATTAAAAGTTATATTTTTGGGGTTAGTTGAAGGTATTACAGAATGGCTTCCTATTAGTAGTACCGGACATATGATTTTGGTTGATGAATTTTTAAAGTTAAATGTAAGCAAAAGTTTTATGGATGTTTTTTTATATGTAATTCAATTAGGTGCTATTTTAGCAGTTGTTGTTTTATATTTTAATAAATTAAATCCATTATCACTAAAAAAATCGAAAGAGGAAAAGAAAAACACTTGGTCTTTATGGTTTAAAGTAATTGTTGCTTGTATTCCTGCTGCTGTATTTGGTCTTTTACTTGATGATTTAGTTGATAAATATTTTTATAATTATGTAGTAGTTGCTATTATGTTAGTTGTTTATGGTATATTATTTATTATTATCGAAAATAAATCAAAAAATAAAAGTTATAAGATAAATAGTTTAAATGAATTAACTTATAAAACAGCTTTTTCAATTGGACTTTTTCAAGTTTTATCAATAATACCTGGAACATCAAGAAGTGGTGCTACTATTCTTGGAGCAAGACTTATTGGTACTAAAAGAGATGTAGCAGCAGAATTTACTTTCTTTTTAGCTATTCCTGTTATGTTTGGTGTAAGTTTACTTAAGATATTAAAATTTGGTTTTGTATTTACAAGTAGTGAACTTATTATTTTATTAGTAGGTATGGTTGTTGCTTTTATTACATCAATATTTGTAATTAAATTTTTGGTAAGCTATGTTAAAAAACATGATTTTAAAGTATTTGGATATTACAGAATCGTGCTTGGAATTATTGTTTTATTGTACTTTTTAATTTTTTAGGAGGTCTTTTATGAATGAAGATTTAAAAATACCAAATCATGTAGGAATAATTTTAGATGGTAATGGTAGATGGGCAAAAATGCGTGGAAAGCCTAGAACTTATGGACATACAAAAGGTTTTACTAATCTAAAAAAACTTGCCAAACACGTATTTGATCGTGGTGTTAACGTATTAAGTGTTTATGCTTTTTCTACTGAAAACTTTAAAAGAAGCAAAGAAGAAGTTGATTTTTTAATGAATTTATTTGTTGATAAATTTCATGAATTAGAAAAAATAAGTAATAAAAATGATATAAAAATCGTTTTCTCTGGAATTAAAGATAAACCTTTACCAGATGATGTTATAAAAGTTATTAAAGATATTGAAGAAAAGACAAAAAACAATAAACCATTTGTCTTTAATATCTGTGTAAATTATGGTGGTAATTATGAAATAGTTGATGCTACAAAAAAGATTGCTAAAGAAGTTTTAGATAATAAATTAAGTATTAATGATATTAATGTTGATCTGTTTAGTAAATATTTATATAATGACTTACCTCCAGTTGATTTTTTAATTAGAACAAGTGGTGAACAAAGAGTAAGTAATTTTATGTTATATCAAATTGCTTATAGTGAATTTTATTTCCCTGATACTTATTTTCCTGAATTTGATGAAAAATAATTTGATAAAGCTCTTCTTGTTTATAATAAAAGAGAGCGTAGATTTGGAGAGATTAAAAATAATTAAAAAAGATTTTCAAAACGAAAATCTTTTTTTAATAAACTATTATAATATCTTATTGATATTTTTTATACTTCTTCAAATTGTGAATTATAAAGTTCAGCATAAAAACCATTTTTCTTTAGTAACTCTTCATGAGTTCCTTGCTCAACAATATTACCCTCTTTTAATACTAAAATTAAATCAGCATTTTTTATAGTAGATAATCTATGGGCAATTATAAATGAAGTTTTACCTTTCATAAGCTTATCCATAGCAATTTGAACTAGTTCTTCAGTTCTTGTATCAACATTACTTGTTGCTTCATCGAGAATTAAAAATGGTGAATCTTTTAACATACCTCTAGCAATTGTTAAAAGTTGTTTTTCCCCTGCAGAAAGTGAATCTGCATCTTCTAAAATAGTATCATATCCATCTGGTAATGTTTTAATATAATGATCTAGTCCTACTTTTTGACATACTGATTTTACATCATCTAATGTTTTATTCTTACCATTATAAACAATATTTTCATATATAGTCCCATTAAAAACCCAGGTATCTTGTAAAACCATTACAAATAAATCATGGATATTTTCTCTTGATAAATCCTTAATTGATATACCATCTATTGTAATATCACCAGAATTTATCTCATAAAACTTCATAAGTAAATTTACTAATGTAGTTTTTCCAGCACCAGTTGGACCAACGATAGCAATTTTTTGACCCTTTTTAACATCGGCACTAAATCCTTTGATAATAGGATCTTTATCATATGAAAAACAAACATCAATAAATTTTATATTACCTAGAGCATTTTCTTTCTTTAATAATTTCATATTTACTTCTTCAGTCATTTCTTTTTCATCTAGGAAATTAAATACTCTTTCAGATGCTGCTATAGTTGATTGAAGACTAGTAAAGACATTTGCTAAATTAACAAGAGGAGATGTAAATAATCTTGTATAAATCATAAAAGCAACAATTGTACCAATTAGTACTTCTCCATTAATAACTAAATAAGCTCCTGCAACACAAATACATACATAAGAAAAATTACCAATAAAATTCATAATAGATGGCATAAGTCCTGATAAGAAAGAACTTTTTTTAGAACTATTATATAATTCATTATTTATTTTTTTAAATTTTTCTTTTACATCATCACTTGCATTATAAACCTTAACAACATCGAATCCTGAATATACTTCTTCGATATGACCATTTAAATTTCCTAATTCTTTTTGTTGTTTATCAAAATACTTTTGAGAGTTTTTTAAAATAATCATCATTAAAACAAATCCAATTATTGTTGATAAAATTGCAGTTATTGCCATAACATAATTTGTTATAAACATCATAATAAGTACTCCAATAAATAATACACTTGATGAAAACAAGGTTGAAATACAATCACTCAAGTTATTTCCTATTGTTGATACATCATTAGTTACTCTAGATAAAATATCTCCATAAGATGTTTTATCAAAATACTTAAGCGGTAATTTATTTATTTTTAAACTAATTTCTTGTCTTAATTTATATGATATCTTATTAGTTACAATATTCATAATAAAGCCTTGAATATAATTAAATATAAAGCTTAATAGATAAATTATAAGTAAAGTTATAAAAATATTTTTAACTTTAACCATATTTATTTGTCCGAATAATCCTTCAGTAATAAGATTAGTTAAATCTTGTAATTTATTTGGTCCAATAATGGAACAAATACTAGCAAATATTGATAATGCAATAGCTACTACAATTGGAATTAAAAATGGTTTACAATATTTTAATAATTTTTTTAATGTTCCTTTAAAGTCTTTAATTTCAACTTTAGATATATTTTTATGTTTATTCATGTTCCAACTCCTTTAAAGATAATTGTGATAAAGCTATTTCTTTATATAATTTACAATTTTTTAAAAGTTCTTCGTGTTTACCCATACCAACACATTTTCCTTCATCTAAAACAATTATCTTATCAGCATCTTTAATTGTTCCAATTCTACTTGCTACAATTAAACAAGTTTTATCACTCATTTTATTTTTTATTTCTTTTCTTAAAGCTAAATCGGTTTTATAATCAAGAGCTGAAAATGTATCATCAAATATTAATATTTCCGGATCTCTTGCTATTGCTCTTGCTATAGATAATCTTTGTTTTTGACCTCCAGATACGTTTGTTCCTCCTCTTGCAACATGAGAATTAACACCATTTGGCATTTTTGATACAAATTCATGTGATTTTGATATCTTTAAAGCATTAGCAATTTTTTCATCTGTCGGTTTTTTGTTATCTTTATGACCTAAGGATAAATTATCTTTTACTGTACCACTAAACATAATTGCTTTTTGTTTAATATATCCTAATTTATCATATAATTTTTCTAATTTATAATCTTTTACATTAACACCATCTACTAAAACTTCACCTTCTGTTGCATCATAAAATCTTGGAACTAAATTTATTAAGGTAGATTTACCACTTCCTGTTTTTCCTATAAAAGCAATAGTTTCACCTTTTTTTGCTTTAAAACTGATATTATAAAGCATATAATCTTCAGCATCAGGATATTTAAATGACACATTTTTAAATTCAACAGTACCAATTTCTTTACCCTCTAAAATACTACCATCTTTTATTGTTTCATCAGTATCTAATACTTCTATTATTCTTTTAGCACTTACACTTGCTCTTGGATAAATAATAAAAATCATAGTAAGCATAACAAATGACATTACAACTTGCATTGCATAACTAGAAAAAACAATCATATTACTAAATAAATCTACTTTTTCTAGCATATTAGCTTCATTTATCATATATGCTCCCACAAAATAGATAGTTAAAGTAAGCATTGACATAATAAAATTCATTCCAGGATTCATAATTGACATAAGTTTGCCAACAAAGGTTTGAGTTTTGGTAAGATCATTATTGGCATTATCAAACTTTTCTTGTTGATAATTTTCAGCATTAAATGCTCTTACAACTCTAATACCAATTAAATTTTCTCTTGTTATTCTATTTAAGTTATCTGTTAATTTTTGAATTATCTTAAATTTTGGAAGAGCAAAAACAATAAGTATTGTTATCATTATTAAAAGAACACCAATTGCTCCCGCTGTTACTATACTCCAAGTAAAGTTTTTATTAACTATTTTTATAATTGCCCAAACAGCCATAATCGGAGCTTTAATAATAAGTTGAAGTCCCATAGCTAAGAAAAATTGAACTTGAGTAACATCATTAGTAGTTCTTGTAATTAAACTACTTGTCATAAATTTTTTCATTTCTTCATTACTAAATAATCCTACTTTAGAAAAAATTTCATATCTTAAATCTCTTGAAAAACTAGTGGCTACAAGACTAGAGAAATAACCAGTAATAAATGCTCCAATTAAACTTAAAAGTGCACATAAAAGCATTTTAGAACCAGGTATTAAAATATCTTTTAAAGTTGTTACCTCACTTTGAAGCAATGCTGTTATACTTTGCATATAATCAGGTAGTTTTAAATCTAAATATACTTGACCTACAATAAATATAATACATATAAATATATATAATATCTGTTTTTTATTTAATTTTTTGATTAATTTAAACATATCCACTCTCCTTTTAAATATATTATTAATTATATCTTATTTTTAACTTCGCATGTCTTATCATTTCTATGGAATAATTATTTCCATATGAATGATTATAACACGGATATTTTAAGATGTAAAATAGTTAATTTAATTATAAACATAGTTAATATATATGAAAAAAAGTACTAAATATTTTCTACTTTTAGTACTTTCTTATAGTTATTTTAATTTATTTTTTATTACTTTATATCCATTTAATCCTGATGTTACTGCTCCTTCCATAGTTGAATACATCTTTTGTTTTGTATAATCTCCAACAATAAATAAACCATCTATCCCTATATCATTTAAACATCTTTTTTTATCATTAAAAGGACTAAATTTATAAAACTTATCTTTATGTCTTATTACTCTATAATCTATGATATGTTTTTCAATATCAATACCAATTTTTTTTAAATCTAATATTACTTTCATAAGAATAGTTTCATCATTTAAATCAATATATTTATTGGGATTTTCTAAAATAATTGATAGTCTTCCACCTTTCATTTTAAAAGTAGTTCTTGATTCTTCAGTAAAACTTGTAGGAAATATTTCTGGTGCAAAAGTTGTTCTATCAAGAGGCATTATTTTTTTTGTTAAATTAATATGAATTGTTAAGGCACTTGATGTTGGTATATTTAATATTTTATTTTTATTTTCATTATCTAAATTACTTATTATTTTTTTAGTATTACCAAGATCTGTTGCTATAACAACAAATTTTGAGTAAATATTGGTTGTTGTTTTAACTCCTGTTACTTTGTTATCTTTATAAATTAATTCTTTTACTTCACATTCTTTTTGTAAAACACCACCAAGTTCTATAAATTTTTTAACAATTGGCTCTATTAAGACATCACTCATACCACCTTTATATGCTCCAATTCTTAAACTTATCATATGAAATAAAGATGGATAGAAAAGTCCAAAGAAAAGTTTTGAAGAATATTCATGCATTGGTAAGAAAAATATTCCTGTACTTAAAGATTTTACAATATAATTTATTACATTTTCTCTTATTTTATATTTATGACAAAATTTCAAGATACTAAATTCATCTAGTTTTTTAGGTTTAAAGGTGTAATATGTAAAACCTATTATAAATAGTTTTATTAAAGATAATTTGTCTTTATAATTTAAAA
>JAQXMG010000050.1 GCA_029012525.1 bacterium | reverse complement strand
GGAAATTAAGTTCTTTTCTAAAACAAATTGAGAAAAGTCATAATCAACATCAATATGCTTGAGTTTGATTTTCTCGTTTGTTAGATACAAAAAATATCTTATGAAAATTGATGTCAATGATGTGAAACATGAATTTATGAGCCTGTCATTGACATCAATTGAATAAGTTATATAATTACAAACAAAAACGAGAATATTTTCCCGTTAATGTTTAAAAAAATTTGAGACATTTTCCTAAATTATTGACATTAATAAATTAAAAAATCTTTCCAATTTGAAATCGAATTCAAATTGGAAAGATATATACTTTATTATTTTTTTTATTTTTTACAGTATTTCAAAATCCTGTTTGAAATACTGGAAATACTCTATCTATCTCTATTTTATAACTAATTGTTAATTTTAATAATTAGTTAATTATTAAAGATGACCTAGATCCAAAATTATTATCTGCCAAACCATACTCTGAGTAAATTTCAAAAATTCCATTGCCTTTGTTTTCATCACTCCCTTGTCCACCACGTAAAAACCAAGGACATCTAGAATCTACAAAACCGAAGTCATCACCATACCAAGTTTTTGTTTCTGTTAAAGCGTGTTGCATATCGGATGTATAATTTGTTATTGGTGAATCAAATGTTCCTGTATTATTATAACTATTATAATATTTAGGATCAGGATATTCTACTCCAGTATAAGTACTACTACAGCCATTTCCTAAGCATCCACTAAAGCCCGAATTATATGTTTCGTCTCCATATGATTCATCTCCTGACCAATTTTGAGTTCCATCTGTATATACGCCCATTACATATTCCAATGCACCACCACTCATATCATATACACCATAAATATTACCTGTTGTTGATGCTATTTGTCCTCCAAGAACTTCTTTTGATATTGTTTCTGCTCCTGCTAATACTTTTACATTTTTGACATATCCCTTATCAAAACCATAAGATTGTTGACTATCTTTAACATATGTAAACGTTAATGTATAAATTCCTGCATCTAATACATGTACTTTGTTATCATAAAAAAGATTTTCTTCTGTTGTTCCTCTTGTTGTTCCACTTATCGTATCCCCTATTACTACATCTGTTGTCCCATTATTTATTGTATATAACATTATACTATTATTAACTCTACTTGATACTGAATAATCAAATGAAACCACTCCTTTTGAACTTAATGTAAATGAAAATACTAGAGTTGCTGTTGTACTATTTTTACCATTGTTACTACTAGTCCAGACGCCATTTGTATTTACCCATGGATAAGTAGCATCATTTGTTATTGTTGTACTTACATTTGTTCCTGTTCCTTCTACTACAATCGTTTCTATTTTATTTTCATTATATTTATAGGTTTTATCATATTTTGAACTTCCCGTTGGTGCTCCATATCCTGTTATATATTCATTATTATTTGTGCCTATTTCTGTACAATTTGTGATTGATGTACATTTTCCATAGATACTTTGTGTTAAATATGCTACTGCGCCCCATTCATTATTTTTCATCATATGGGTATCTAGTGTTGTATCTTTTGTTTTATCGAAGCCATATTGATTATTTATTTCTGTCATTGCCAGTACATCTAAATAAAACGTTGAAACTTGTGCCCCTCTCCAACTTTCTACATTAGGTATTATTTTTGGTCTTATTGTTGTTAAATTACATCCAAAACCTAATGCTGAATTATATGATCCACTACAGGTTGTATCACTTGAATTTTCAAATTTTCCTACCCAAAATCCTGATAAACTTTGAGTGCCAAAAGTAAATGCATCATGAGCATTTGTTTTATTATCAACAAATGTTATATTGAATGCTCCAGGATCTGTCGGATACCACGTGGAATATTGACTTTCACATTTTTCTTTGGTTGTATATCTAACATCTTTACAGGCAAATCCAGTAATTCCATTATATTCTCCGTTTGTTGTTGCACTAAACCTTGGTATCCATACCCACATTGTATTTATATCATCCATAGATATTGGTGTTCCTACTGCAGCATTTAAATATGTTGCTCTATTTGTTTCCGTTACTGTTACGGCATTGGCCCATACTTTTTTATTATAATCATACCACTTATTATTACTATCTATATTTGTTTCATCTGCTTTTTTCCATACTTCATTTGTTTCATCATAATATACTGGAATCATTCCTGTTGCTAATTCTGGTACATTTGCTCCACTTTTATCTAGGTTTATATATTGTTGCCCTGTTAATTCAAGATTACCATAGTAAATAATATTCCTTTCTACTCCATCTAATATAGCATTATATTCATTTGGTGTATTTTCATCTAACCATATTTTTAATGAAAAATCTATGGTTTCATTTGAATCCATTGTTCCTTTCATAAGTAATTCATCGTTATCTAATGTTATTATTTTATAATCTTCTGTTCCTTTTTTTATTCCTACTTTTATATATTCATTTGGTATACATATATCTGGTGTTATTGTTTCACTATCTATAGTTACAGATGAAGTTGTTGAACAATTATTTTTTAAATATATTGCATAGTTCATTTTTAATGTTCCAGAATTTTTTAAAGTAAATGTATAATTATTACTTCCAGAAACACCTATTTCATTACTTGTTGGCAATGCCCCGTTTAATGTTATTCCTTCACTTTCTGTTGGAAGACTAAGAACTAATGTTCCTGCAGTTATTTTATTTGAACTACCTCCTTTTTGACTCATCAAATAAGCTGCACTTGCTCCTGTTACTATTAATAAAATACAAAAAATTGTTATTAAAAGTGAAATTACTCTTTTATTTAATGATTCACTTTTTATTTTTAACTTCCCAAACTTGTTAAAAAAATTCATAATAAACTACACCTCTTTTTAGATATAGTTTTTAAGGGGAAGTTTATTATTTTTTTAACTTGCCCCCCCCCATAACGAATTTTTGTTCGCACAAAATACCTCCTTTACACAAAAAAATGTGTTATTTTCTTATGAATTAATTCTAACACATTTTTTTTATTTTTTAAATACTTTTTATTATTTAAAGTTATCTAAAATATTATAGAATTCTTTTGGAGCATCGATTTCAAAAAATAATTCTTTTTTTGTTATGGGATGAATAAACCTAATACTTTTGGAATGAAGCATTTGACCAAATTCTTCGTTAAACATTTTTCTATTTCCGTATACAGGATCATTTACAACGGGATGTCCTATATAATTTAGATGTACTCTTATTTGATGAGTTCTTCCTGTTTCTAATTTACAAGAAATAAGTGTTGCATTATTTAATCTTTCTATAACACTAAAATGAGTAACTGATTCTTTGCTATTAACATCTGTTACAATAAATTTTTGACGATTGTTAATATCTCTTCCAATTGGAGCATCAATTGTTCCATTATCATGTTTTATTACACCCCAAACTAAAGCTAAATATTTTCTTTCAACTTTTTTATTTTTTATCATATTAGATAAAAGTTCATGAGTTTTATCATCTTTAGCAACAACCATAAGTCCACTTGTATCTTTATCAAGTCTATGTACTATTCCTGGTCTAATAGTATTTTTATTACTTAAACTATTAAAATGATATAAAAGACCATTTACTAAAGTATGATTATAATTACCAACTGCAGGATGTACTACTACTCCACTTTTTTTATTTAATATAAGTAAATAATCATCCTCATAAACAATATCTAAATCCATTTTTTCAGGAATGACATCTGTTATTTCTTCTTCAAACTCACTAATTGTAATTAAATCATTTTCTTTTACTTTATAACTTTCCTTTTCACGTTTTTTATTTACTGTAATATATCCATCTTTTATAAGACTTTGTATTTTACTTCTTGAGTAATCAGTATTATTTTTTATATAAACATCAAGTCTTATATTATTTTCTTTTACTTCTAAATTCATAAAGTCCTCCCACTGCTATATCAATTACTAATAAAAATGCTCCAATAGATATAAAAGTATCTGCAAAATTAAATACTGGAAAGTAATAAGTTCCAAATTTAAAACTTAAAAAATCAATAACATATCCATAGAAAATCCTGTCATAAAGATTACCACAAATACCTCCGATTAACAATGAATATGATAGTATTTTTAATACACTTAATTTTTCTTTTAATAAATATTTATGTATAAAATAAAGAGTAATTATTGCAACAATTACAAAAAATATAGTGCCACCTTCCATAAAACTAAAAGCTGCTCCAGTATTTTTTTGCAAATCTAAATAAAAGAAATTTTTAATAACTTCTTTTTTAAATAAAAGATTACCACTTCTTAAAATAAAAGACTTACTAACTATATCAATTACAAAATACAAAAGTGCTAAAGAGTATATAATAACTATATCTCTATGTTTACAAAAAAAATTATATATTTTATTCATAAATATCTCCTTTTGCTTTATTATAACATGAAATTTTAATAAAACAAATAAATTCTAAATTTGTCTTACTAAAATAACATCTACTCCAATTTTTTCTATTTTATCCCAGGTTATTTCAAACTCACTATTTTTCATATTAAATTTAAACATCCCTTTTAGAGATTGTTCTACAATTAAGGATACAAGTCTTCCTGTTTCATCAATTTTAACATCAATTATATTTCCTATTTTATTGCCATTTAAATCAACTATATCTTTATGTTGAAGTTCTGATAAACGCATAATTATCACCTATTAAAGTGTATTAAAAAAGTTTATAAATTATAATTCTTTTCTAATTCTAGTTAATGCATTCTTTTCAAGTCTTGATATTTGAGCTTGTGAAATTCCAAGTTCTTCAGATATTTCCATCTGTGTTTTTCCAACAAAAAATCTCTGTTCTAATATAAATTGTTCTCTATCACTTAATTTATTAATGGCTTTTTCAATTGCTAGTTTTTCTTCTAAATCTATATTACTTTTTTTATCTTCAACTTGATCATATAAGTAAATTGTATCTCCACCATCATTATAAATTGGTTCTGATAAACTAATCGGAGGAATTAAAGCTTCAAGGGCATTAACAACATCTTTAATATCATACCCTAGTTCTTTTGCTAATTCTTCATCAGTTGGTTCTTTTCCATTTTTTATAGTAAGTTCATCTTTTAATTTTAATACTTTATAAGCAATATCTTTAACACTTCTACTTACTCTAATACTTGAGTTATCTCTTAAATATCTTTTTACTTCTCCTAAAATCATAGGAACAGCATAAGTAGATAACTTAACATTTTGTGATAAATCAAAATTATCTATTGCTTTAACAAGTCCAACACAACCAATTTGAAATAAATCATCCATGTTTTCTTCATACCTATTAAATCTTTTTAAAATTGATAAAACGAGTTTTAAATTACCACTTATTAATTCTTCTCTTGCAAGTTTATCTCCATTTTTCATTTTTATAAATAATTCTTCCATCTCTTTATGCTTTAAAACCTTTAAATTACTTGTATTTATTCCACTTATCTCTACTTTATATCTTGACATAAAAAATCTTCCTTTCTAATTATGTAATGGAAGATTTTTAAAAATATTATTCAAAATATATTTATTTAGAGAAAACTTGTTGTTTATTTATATCATCTATAGTTATTTTACTATTATGAGGGACTGGCTTCCAAGATACTTTTTTAAATAGAGCAATATATGTTGTATAACGTCCTACTATATCAAAGATTGGCCATAATAAACTATTAATAAATATTTTTCTAATAGGCATTTTTTTAATTCTTTTTCTTTCTAAAAATAAAATATACCATGGAACAATTATATTTTCAATATAAAGGCCCATTCTAAAAAATAATCTTGCCCATACTCCAATTAAGAAGGTTTGCCATATTGCATTAAATCCAGGAGTAATTTGTATTGTTATTGGGAAAAAATATCTTAATATTTGTGCAAGATAAGTACCTCCTGCAAAGAAATAAATGTCCGTTGCTCCTGTTGTATAAACATAACAAGATCTAAGAATTAACACTACTAAAATCCAACGGAAAAGATTAATTACATTAGTAGGTAAAAGATGCATAAAAGTATCAAACATTATGAAACGATCTTTTATACCAATTAAAAAATTCTTCCACCATGGTCTTTCTTCTTGTTCTTCTTTACTCCATTTTACTTTTGCATATTTTCTACCAAATATTATATTGATAAATAATTTTAATCCTGATTCTTTAAAATTAATTAGAAGTCCTTTTGACCAACGTAATTTTTGATTATAAGCAACTTTATAATTAGGTGTTTGTTCATCATAAAATTCTGCAGCATCTTGATAAGAAATACGATATCCTTGGCTTACTGCATCTGCAGTTAAACCACGATCTTCTGTTAATGATGTATAATGCCAACCATTTTGAACTACTTCACTAGCAAAAAGATATCCTGTACCTTGAATATTAGTAGCAAGATGTAAAAATGAACGAGCACGATGATTAAATCTAATAGAACGTAACCAATGTACTGCAAAACTCATAGTTATCCAGTTTTCATCAATATTTTTTATGTTACGATATGATGTTATAATTTTTTCACCAGAATCAAAAGCATCATTCATTTTTGAAATATAATCTTGTTTTAACAAGTTATCAGCATCAAAAACAAAATAACCTTCGTATGACATTATTCCATAATCTTTTTCAATGTTATTAAATAAAAATTCTAGTGCAAAACCTTTTGTTTTTCTTTCACTATCAAATCTTTCATAACAAATACACCCTTTTTTTCTTACTATTTCTGCTGTTTTATCTGTACAATTATCTGCTACAACAAAAATATCTAAAAGTTCTTTGGGATAATCTTGTTTATTTATACTATCTATTAAGTTTCCTATAACAGTTTCTTCATTTCTTGCTGCAATAACTATACCATATTTATGTTTCTTTTTAGCAGATTTAAATTTTCTAGTAAAAAAAAGACCAATTATCACATAAATAACACGATAAGAAACTAAAAAGGGAAGTAACCAACCAATAAAATTATTTATATCTCTAAAAAATGGATATAAGCTTCCTAAAAATCGAACAATTAAATCCCCTAAATGTACAACAAAATCCATCTAACTACCTCGCTTTACAACTGAGGTAATTATATCATAACTATTTTAGTTTAGCAAATAAAAAGCCACTAAATAAATTTAGTAACTTTTTTTATCTCTTCATCAAGATTATCTTTCATGATGTAATCACTAAAACCGTCTTCTAAGTATTTGTCTTTTAAAAACTTTTTATTTTCTTCAAGTGTTATTATTACTGGTATGTTAAACTTTTTGTTTTTCTTTAATTCTTTTAATGTATCATATCCACTTTTTAAATTCATTTCATCATCTATTATTATTAAGTTATATCCCTCTTTACTTTTTATTTTTTCTACTGCATCTTTTCCATACAATGTTGTTGTTACATCATATCCCATACTTACTAATTTATTTTCTATCTTCTTTAACTCATTTGATTTATCATTTACTACTAATATTTTGCTTTTTCTTAGATATTTATCTTCTTTTTCTTGATTATTTTGTTCTTTTTTTATTTTTTGATCTACTATTATTAAAAATTCACTACCTTTGTTTACTTCACTT
>JAQXMG010000049.1 GCA_029012525.1 bacterium | reverse complement strand
TAACAGAACGAATCGGAAAATATGGAAAATTTATTGGATGTTCTAACTATCCTAAATGTAAATACATTAAGAAATAAGGAGTCTATCAAAAAAGGGCAAGGACATGTTTGCCCAATAAGAACTAAAATAATAAACAATCATGTCTATAGACACACATATAGACCAGAATATTCTTGTTGTGAAGAAAATACATGTACTAATATAAGCTGTGGTTCTTGTTGCAATTACTAGAATTAAGAGGTTATAGGAAAAAGTATTTCTTATAATCTTTTTTTTATTAAAAATAAATCTACTAGCAATTTCATATAATATCTGATATAATTAATTTAGGAGGATAAAATTTATGAAAAAAATATTTAGTTTATTATTTATATTAACTATAGGACTTTTAGTATTTACAGGATGTACATCAAAAAATGTTTCAGGTTCTTTAGAGGAATTAATGAAAAAAGTTTATTCTAAATTACCTAATGATGAAAGACCAATGATGCTTGAAAACATAGTTGTTACAGAAGAAAATATGGAATATTTTTTAGGAACAAAAGATCTTGAAATAGAAGAAGCATTAGCAAGTGAATCAGGTATTGGTTCTATTGCTCACTCTGTTGTTTTAGTAAGAGTTAAAGATGGTGCCAATGTAAATGATGTAATGACAAAAATTAAAGAAAATGTAAATCCTAGAAAGTGGATTTGTGTTGGAGTAGAAGATGATGAAGTAATAATAAAAAACAAAGGTAATTTAGTTATTGTAATCATTGCTCAATCAGGAAGAGAAAAACTAGAGGAAGGATTTAATAGTTTATAAGATCTTGATTAAGATCTTTTTTAATTATAAATTTAATAATGTTATTTTCTAGTATAACTTTTATTTATTACTTTTTACCAATATTTCTACTTTTTTATTTTTTAGTTCCAAAAAAATATCGTAATTTTATAATACTTGTATTTAGTTTGTTATTCTACTTTTTAGGAGAACCAAGATATATAATTTTATTACTATTATCATGTTTTATTAATTATTATCTTGGTAAATTAATAGAAAAAACAAACCATAAAAAGCTATTTCTAATAATTGCTCTTATTTATAATATTGGACAACTTTTAATATTTAAATATACAGATTTTTTTATAGAAAACATAAATGCTATTTTTAAAACAAACATATCATATTTGTATATTGTTCTTCCAATTGGAATAAGCTTTTTTACCTTTCAAGCTTTAAGTTATATAATAGATGTATACAATAATAAAGTAAAAGCATCAGATAATTTACTCTCATTCATGATGTATATATCACTTTTTCCTCAACTTGTTGCAGGACCAATTGTAAGATATAGTGATATAGAAAAAGAAATTAAAAATAGGACAACTAATTATTCTAATTTTAGTTCTGGTGTAAAAAGATTTATTACAGGACTTGCTAAAAAAGTTTTAATAGCTAATGTTATAGGTGAGCTTCCAGCACTTTTAATTGAAGAAACAACTTTATCATCAATGTTAAAAGCAATTTCTTATACTTTACAAATTTATTTTGATTTTTCAGGATATTCTGATATGGCTATAGGACTTGGACTTATATTAGGTTTCCATTTCTTAGAAAACTTCAATTATCCATTTATCGCATCATCAATTACAGACTTTTGGAGAAGATGGCATATATCTTTATCATCTTTTTTTAGAGATTATGTCTATATTCCTTTGGGAGGAAATAGATGCAGCACTTTAAAATGGATTAGAAATATACTTGTTGTATGGTTTTTAACAGGATTTTGGCATGGTGCAAGCTTTAATTTTATAATCTGGGGTTTATATTTTGGCATTATTTTAATAATAGAAAAACTTTTCTTAAAAAAATATCTTGATAAAACAAAAGTATTTAAACACATTTATACAATGTTTATTGTAATAATAAGCTTTTTAATATTTAGTTTGCCAATTAAAGAACTATTACCAGAATTAAAAAATATATTTATGATAAGTGATGTTCCTTTTAGTGGAAGTGAAGCAATTTACTATTTTAAAAGCTATTTTATTGTTATAATTCTTGCTTGTATTTTTTCAACACCATTAATTAGTAATATAATAAAAAAATTAAAACAAACTAAATTTAAGATTGTAATAGATTTTATTGAACCTATTTATTATCTTGCTTTACTTACTTTAGTAACTGCTTATTTAATAGATTCATCATTTAATCCATTTTTATATTTTAGATTTTAAGGAGTGCTTATGAAAGAAAAGATAATTACAATTTCATTTGTTATATATATTTTTCTGTTTGGAATTTTTGGAATAATTATTAAAGATGAAAAAATAAGTTTTTCTGAGAGAAGACAATTAACAACCTTTCCAGAATATAAAATGGAAAGTGATTATATAAAAAATGTAGATAAATATTTTTTAGATCATTTTCCTTTTAGAGAAAACTTTAGAAGCATCAAAGCAAGTTTTAATTATAATATTTTAAATATGTATGATAATAATGGTATCTATATTAAAGATAATTATATTTTTAAAAGTGAATATCCAACTGATGAAAAATCTATTAATAATTTTATAGAAAAAACAAATAAAATTAAATCATTGTTAACAGAAGATAATAAAACATATCTTATGATCGTACCAGATAAAAATTATTACTTAGAAGATAAAAACTTTTTACAAATAGATTATAACTATTTATATAATTCATTAAACAAATTAGATATGACAAAAATTGATTTAAGAAATACTTTAAATTTATATGATTATTATGAGACTGATACTCATTTTAAACAACAAAATTTAGATAAGGTTGTTTTTGAAATGTCAAAAGCAATGGATTTTTCTTATCAAGAAATAGATTATAAAGAAAATATTTATAATAATTTCTATGGGGTTTATTATGGTAGATCTGCTATAAAAAGAAAACCTGAAAAACTTATATATTTAGAGAATAATACAATTGATTCATGTTATGTAAATTATTTGGAAAACACTAATTTTCATGAAGTATATAATAAAAATAAATTAAATAGTTTAGATTCTTATGAAGTTTATTTAGATGGAGCATCATCTTTTATCGAAATATATAATTATAATAATAATTCTAATAAAGAACTTGTTATTTTTAGAGATTCATTTGCAAGTAGTTTAACACCACTTTTAATTAATTATTATAGTAAGATAACTTTAATTGATAACAGATATATAAGCAGTGAAAACTTTCTAAATTATATTGAATTTAATAATCAAGATATATTATTCATGTATAGTACTTTAGTAATAAATAATAGTGGAACTTTAAAAGGATAAAAAATATATTAATGAATAAAATAATTTTTATAA
>JAQXMG010000048.1 GCA_029012525.1 bacterium | reverse complement strand
AGAGCTACTTATGAAAACTTAATTGACTTGACTGATGATCCAGATATCGTTGGCCCATTACTTTTCTTAAGACAAAGAGAAATAGTACACTTTGCCAGATTTAAGGAATTATATGATGATTATAAGAAAAAATTTAACAACAAATAATAATTAAATGTGTATAAAAAACACATTTTTTTATTTTGAATAATTATTTTTTTTATTGAAATAATATTAACAGAAATAAAAAATAATGGAGAATATTATGATAGAAAGATATGAGATAAAAAATGAAAATAATGAAGAAGTATTATACATTGATATTAATTTTAATTATGAATTTAGTAAAATAGGTTTATTTAATGATATAGAAAATTTATTAAAAAAAAAGAAAATTAAATTTTCTGGCAAAAAAATTGTAATAACAGTATCTGGTATTGCTCTTGCTACATTATTACTTACAAAACCTATCATGAATAATAGTAATAATATAAAATATCCAGATTATAAATATGTTTCAAGTATTATATTGAACAATTACGATGCAAATAACAAAATGATTTCTTCTACTGAGTATGAAACAGATAATGATAATGCAGAAGAGAGTAAAATAGAAACACCTACTAAAGAAATTAATGTAAAAAATAAAAATGTTAACAATAATAATATAAATAATACTAATACAAGTAGTGGTACAACAACTACAAATACAAAAAATATAAGTACCAGTACTAAAACATCAACACCTACTAAAAATCAAAATGAAAATAAGGAAAATACTTAAGAAATTGTTCAAGAAAATAAAACTTATGTTATAGTTTATAGAAGTAATGGTGATATATTAAAAATCGAACTTGAGGAATACGTTATTGGAGTTGTTTCAGCTGAAATGCCGGCATTATTTAATATTGAAGTGTTGAAAGCACAAAGTATTTTAGCAAGAACTTATGCTTTAAAAGCTATATCTAATAATAAGAAATTAACTGATACCACTGCAACACCAGTCTATAAATATAATAATTAGTTAAAAACATTATGGGAAAATAATTACAATACTTATTATAATAAATTTAAGAGAGCAGTTAATGAAACAGAAGGACTTGTTATTACATATAATGGTACATATATTGAAGCCATATATCACTCAACAAGCAATGGATATACAGAAATTTGGGGTAATGTTTGAGGTAATAGTTATCCTTATTTAATTAGTGTTGAAAGCCCTTATGATAAAAATGTTTCAAGTTACAAGAAAACAGTTAATTTTAATTATGATGATTTATCAAGTAAATTAAAAATTAATGTTAGTAAGGATTCAATAATTGAATATAAAAGAAATGAAAGTAATAGAGTAAACTACATCTCAATTGATGGAAATGTTTTTAAAAGAACAGAATTTAGAACATTATTGGAGCTTAGATCTACTGATTTTACATTATCATTAGATGATAACAATATTTTAATTACAACTTATGGATATGGTCATGGTGTTGGCATGAGCCAATATGGTGCTAATGAAATGGCAAAACTTGGAAGCACTTACGAAGAAATAATTTATCATTATTATAATGGTGTTTTAATAGAAAAAAAATAATGATGAAAAGATTTTAATAATCTATTTATCATTACTTCTGCTTATCAAAAAATTATTTATTAAAACTCCAAAGGTTGCGATAATAATAATTAAATAATTAACTTTAAAATAAAACATATTTATAACTACATTAATATTTGTTATTTCACAATATTTATAGCTAATTAAAAATACATATAAATATAAGAAAATTGATAAAATATTTTGAGGAATACTATCATTTAGTTTTTCGTTTTTTTCAAAAATAAAATAATAGACTAATATCATATATATTATTCCAAAAATTAAAAATAAAGTTCCTACAAAACCTGCATCATACATATTTGGAATTAACCTAATATATCCAACCATATATAACAAATAAAAAATATTTTTCATCCAATATATAAATTTATTCATCACTACTTCTTAAAAAATCCCTTCTTATCTGTTCTTCTTGATCAAACAAATCTTTAAATTCTATTCTTAAATCTTCTACTCCCTTTTTTATCACATCTGGATAAATAGCTTTTGAATTAATGATAGCTTTTTCTATATGTTCAATTGTTACAATACTTTTATTTTCAAAAACAGCTTCAGAAAATGCTTGAGCAAGCATTGTTAAAGGTACGTCTGGATATCTTCCTGATACTTCATATACTCTATTATATTCTTTAGTTAAATCAACAATAAATGTCATTATTTTTTCTTGAATATATGGAGTATAAGCAAGTTTCGCATTAGCATTTGCTTCAATTTTTGGAAGTGTTCCAATAAGAATTTTTATTGTATGTTCTCTATTTGGCTCTTCCACTTCAATTCTAGTAAATCTTCTTGCAAAAGCCTTATCTCTTAAAATATATCTTTCATATTCAGCAGTTGTTGTTGCTCCTACTACTTTTATATCTCCTCTTCCTAATCCAGTTTTAAACATATTTGCAAAATCTAATGAACTTTCACTAGTTGAATTAACCAATGTATGTATTTCATCAATAAAAAGAATAAATTTTTCTTGATTTTTGATTTCATCAATAAGAGTTTGAATTCTTGTATCACCAGTATCTTTTACTGTACCCATAAGAGATTGGACATCAATTTTAACAACTGTATATCCTTTTAATGCATCTGGGACGTCGTCATTTATTATTTTATAAGCGAGACCTTCAACTATGGCAGTTTTACCTATACCAGGTTTACCAGTTAAAATCACTGACTTATCTGGTGTTAATAAAACAAGAATTAAATTTTTTATTTCTTCATCTCTACCTATGGCAGGATTTGTTATATAATTTTTATTAGTGAAATTATCACCATATCTATCTATAATACTATAAGAACTATCCATATTTATTCACCTATAAATAGTATAACTTATATATAAAATTAATTCAATATTTTTATTTGTAAATATTGCTGTATTATTATATAATATACTTATAATAGAGGTGATTATTTATGTATGCTTTCTTCACTATATTTGGCTTTTTATTTATAGTTATTTCATCTATTTTAACAAATTATATCTATACAGTTTTTTCTATAAATAAAGTCACAAATTTTCTTTATCCAACTGATGGAAGAAACATTATTGATGAAATTAATATTACGGTGTTACCAATTATTGTTTGGGGATTTGTTGAACTTCCCATTTTAGGATATAATGACAATTTTATAATATCTATACTATTAAATATTTTGGTATCTTGTTCTATAATGTATGAGATAAAATATGGTTTTTATCTTGTATTAAAAAAAGAAATTAAATTTATTAACATTATTGCAATTTGTCTTGCAACTATGCTTGGCCAAATTGTATCATATATGATTTTAAAATCAAATCCTCTAATAATATTGAATAACATTGAATATATAGTTTCAATTATTGGAATGATTATAATACTATTATTGCATTCATTAATTATTTTAAAAATTCCCCAAATAAAAAAGCAAAAAGACAAGTATGAAGAAAAAAGATAGACAAAATTACTTTAGTCTATCTTTTTAAATAAATAATATTTTTTCTTTCCTCTTCTAATAATATTATATTTACGATTATTATTTATAATATACATGGAATCATTTATGATTTCACCATTTACTGAAATAGCATTATTATTTATAAATTCTCTGGCTTCTCTTTTGGAAGAAGCAATCCTATTATCAACTAGTAAATCTATTAGAGGTTTATCTTCTAATTTATTAACAGGTAAATCTTTAAATGCATCTTCTATTTCTTGATCTGTTAAATCTTTAATATTACCTGAAAATAAGCAATTAGATATATTTAAGGCTTTATCATATTCATCTTTACCATGAATAAATGTAATTACACTCTCAGCAAGTTTTTTTTGAGCATATCTTTTTTCTGGTTCTTCAAAATGCTTTTTCTCAATATCTTCGATTTCTTCTTTTGTATAGAAGGTTAATTTTTTTAAGTAATCTATTATGATATCGTCTGATGTATTTATCAAATATTGATATAATTCATATGAAGTTGTCTTGTTTTTGTCTAACCAAAGTGCATTACCTTCTGTCTTACCAAATTTAACTCCATTAGAATCTAAAATTAATGGCATAGTAAATCCATATAATTCTACATCATATTTTTTTCTAGCAAGTTCAATTCCTGTTGTTATATTTCCCCATTGATCCGAACCAGCTACTTGAAGAGTAACACCTTTAGTTTCATATAGATGAACAAAATCCATTGCTTGCATCATCATATAAGAAAATTCACAATAAGTTATCCCAGATTCCATTCTTCTTCTTATAATATCTTTATCAAGCATATAATTTACACTAATATATTTTCCATAATCCCTAAAAAAGTCGACAAAATTTATTTCCTTAGCCCAATCATAGTTATTAACAACTTCAAAACCAAAGATATCTTTGGCTTGTTTTGTTAAACATGATACATTGTGCAAAACTTGTTCCTTTGATATCATTTGACGTTCCTTAGATGGTTTTGGATCACCTATTAATCCAGTTGCTCCACCAATTAACAAAATTGGTTTATGACCATATTTCGCAAGTCTATTTGCAATTAAAAAAGAGCTAAAATGTCCAATATGCATAGAATCAGCAGTAGGATCAGTTCCGATATAAAATACTAATTTTTCATTATTAAGTTTGTTTTTTAACTCATCACTACTTATATCTTTAATTAATCCTCTGTAAATTAAATCATCATATAAATTCATATCAACATCACCTCAAAAAAATAATACTGTACTTATTATACAGTATATAAAACTATTTTTCAATTATTTTAAGACAAAAAAAATCTCAGCAACGTCCTATTTTCGCATTCACTATCGTCGGCGCTGAAGTGCTTAACTACTGGGTTCGGGATGGGACCAGGTGTATCCACTTCGCTATTATCACTGAGAAAGTAGAGAAATTATTCTCTGAAAACTAAGATAATGTATATATCAAAATAGTAACCTTACAAAAATAAACATAAGATTAAATCCTCGATCTATTAGTATCAGTCAGCTCAACATATCACTATGCTTCCACCTCTGACCTATCAACCAGATAGTCTTTCTGGGATCTTACTTGTAAACAATGGGAAAACTCATCTCGGGGGAGGCTTCACGCTTAGATGCTTTCAGCGTTTATCCTTTCCGCACATAGCTACTCTGCAATGCCACTGGCGTGACAACAGATACACCAGAGGTGCGTTCATCCCGGTCCTCTCGTACTAAGGACAACTCCCCTCAATTTTCCTACGCCCACGACGGATAGGGACCGAACTGTCTCACGACGTTCTGAACCCAGCTCGCGTGCCACTTTAATGGGCGAACAGCCCAACCCTTGGAAGCGAATCCACCTCCAGGATGTGACGAGCCGACATCGAGGTGCCAAACA
>JAQXMG010000047.1 GCA_029012525.1 bacterium | reverse complement strand
TTTATCAGTAAAGTTTAAGCTTTTTAAAAATTCTATAATTGATATATTTGAATATTGATTTAAAAGTGACGAAAAATCTTCATTTTTTAATTCTTTTAATGAAGGTAAATAAGTTGATTTCCTTGATACAAGCAAATAATTTGATTTAATTTTTTTGTTTAATATTTTTTCGTTATACTCGTCAAATAGTTTTTTTAAATATTCTCCTTCTCTAGATAGGAAAAAAACTTCATTTTTCTCTTCTCTTATTAATTTAAAATATAATTTTTCTATAAATTTATATAATGAAAATATAGTATTTTCAAAATTATTTTAGGAATAATTTGATATATTATTTATTTTTTTAAACATATTAATATTATTTTTTTTATTTAGGTATGTTTTATAATAATCATATTTTTCGGTTCTATCTAATAATATACTTTCTATTCCTAATGATTTCGGTATATTATAATCAGAGTTAATGTTGTCTCCTATCATAATGCACTCATTAGTTTTTATATTTAATTTCTCTATCACTATTTTATATAAACTACCTGATTTTTTATTTTTTAAATAATCACATGATATATAGTAATCATTTATATAATTTGAAATATGTAAATTTTCAAAAATTTCTTTTATCATTTTTTTGGATAAATACATATCTGATATACAAATTATTGTTTTTGTTTTATAATTTTTTTTTATTAAATCTAGCATGTCTTTATTTGGATATAATACATTTGATTCTATATTGATTTCGGTTTCTTCACATATTCTATAAAAGTCTTTATATTTTATATTTTTTATATCTATACTTTCATAAAGTTTAGATATAAGTGATTCATAAGTAAATTCATAATCATAACAATTATTATGATTTGTTTCTCCTAATAAGAATTCAATTTCATTTCTTTTTTTATATAAATCTTCCATATTAATATTTAAATCAAATGTTTTTATTATATAATTACACCATATTTTTTTTACATATTCTGGTTCTATTTTTCTACTTAATATAGTATCAAATATGTCAAAAAAAAGAAATTTTTTTCCTTTTATTTTATTTTGCATAAAATCCTCTCCTTAGTTGCTCATTTGCGCATCGTAATAATGTTTACAAACTTCTTTTGTATTTCCTATTTCTACTACTTTTCCATGTTCTAACCATATTACTCTATCACATAATTCTTCAATTGATTTAAGTGAATGAGAAACATATAAAACAGTAGTACCACCTTTTATCATTGATAACATTTTATTTTTACTCTTTTCTTGGAATTTAATATCTCCTACAGATAATATTTCGTCAACTATTAATATTTCTGGATCAACTATTGTTGCTACTGAAAACGCTAGTTTTGCTGTCATACCTGATGAAAAGTTTTTCACTGGCACATCTAGAAAATCTTTTAATTCTGAAAATTCGACTATTTCATCAAATTTACTTTCTAAAAAATCTTTTGAATATCCCATTACTGCACCATTTAAAAATATATTTTCACGAGCAGTTAATTCCCCATCCATTCCTGCTCCTAGCTCTATCATAGGTGATATAGCCCCTCTTGTTTCAACAGTACCTTCCGTTGGTTTCATTACTCCACTTACAACTTTTAAGAGTGTTGATTTACCTGCTCCATTTGAACCGATAAGTCCTAGTACTTCTCCTTTTTTAACTTCAAAAGAAACATCTGTTAATGCACTAAAATATTCTTTTTTCTTTTTTTTCTTCTTTGGTGTAAATATATCAATAAATATTTGTTTAAACGTATTATCTTTTTCAATTCCTAAATTAAATTTCATTGTAACATTCTTTACAGTAATCATTTTATCCTCCTTATGCATAATATATAAACTTATCTTGTTTTTTCTTAAATAATATGCAACCAAATCCAAACACTAATACAGAACTTATAATACATCCAAGCCATGTAAATAAATCTGGATTATGTCCATATAATATTATTTGTCTTGTAAAATCAATATATAAATATAGCGGATTGAATTTAAATATTATTTGTAATTTTGGATCAATCATACTTATATCATAAAATAACGGTGTGAAATATTGCCACATAGTCATTATTATTCCATATATATAAAATATATCTCTTAAGAATACTGATATAGTAGATAATATAAAACCTAACCCTACGGTAAATAAGAACAAGCATATATATGAAATTGGAAGTAATAAATAATAAATATTTATTGTACAGTGTGTTGTTGCATCTCCAGAAAATAAAATAATTAATAACAGTGGAATTAATGTTAGTAAAAAATTTATACCGACAAATAAACACTTTGATAATGGAAATATATATTTTGGAATGTATACTTTATTCATTAGATTAAAATTTGCACATACCGATCCCATTGCGCTGCTGGAAGCTTCACTAAAATAGTTAAACATTACTAATCCTGTCATTAAATATACAAGATAGTTTACTCCTTCCATTTTAAATCTAAACATCTGTGAAAATATTAATGCCATAACAATCATTTGTAATAATGGATATAATAAACTCCATATTATTCCTAGTACACTTCTTTTATATTTTACCTTAAAATCACGTGAAACCATCTGTCCCATTAAAAATGTATATTTTTTAAAATTTAAATAAATATTTTTTAACATATTAATTTATCAACTCTTTCTTTTATTATTATACAAAAAAAAATAATAAAAATCTATTTTTCTATCATTTTTATTAAAATATTTATTTTGTTTAACATATTTTTTTGTTTATATTTTTTTATTTTTGCATCTTTTTGTAAAACTCTTTTAAGCATTTATCATTGTAATCTTCTATATTAAATTTAAAATTTTTATTAATCTTTCCATTTAATGCATCTATTATTTTTTCATATAATGAAGTTATATTATTATTTGCAAGTAAACAGCTGTTTTTAGGAGCTATATAATTCACTATATCTTTTACTCCAGTAACATTCGTTCCAACGAAAGGAACGTTTGCATCTAAAGTTTCAAATAATACAGTAGGTAAACCTTCATAATCACTTGTTAATACAAATAAATCAGCTTGTTTAATTATTTCTTCTACATTAAGTTGTTTCCCCAATAATATAAAAGTATCTTCAACTTTATATTTCTTTATTAATTCTTTTATATCGTCTAACTTTCCATCTCCTACTAAATATGTTTTTACTTTAATATTGTTTTTAATTAATTTTTTATGTAAAAAAACTAATTTATCAAATCTTTTTTGATCACAAACTCTTCCCACTGATACAATTATTTTTTCTCCATCTAGCTTTGGATATTTTTTGTTATTTTTATTTATATCAATTATGTTCCATTGTACTAAAGTTTTATCTTTTAAACTAGGCATAAGTTTTATAAATTCACTCTTTATACTTTCGCTTACACATATTACATTATCATATTTATCATATTTATTTTTTGTATAATTAAATCTTATTTTATATAATTTATCAGTATTATATAAGTATCTTAAATCTGTATGAACCCATATAAGTTTCTTTTTAGCATTGGTATTAGCTATAAAAGCATCTATAAATGGATAATATCCTGAATATGATATTGCACAATCATATTCTTTATTATTAATCCAATGTTTAGAAGTAACATAATTGAATAATGTATGCTTTATAATTTTACATATAATATTTCTGCTATTAACAATTCTTTCTAAAGTTTTATTTTTATAGGGCGTTATTATATTTACACTTTTAGGAATCTCGTCAATAAAATCTCCATTCGTTTTTAACAATAAAAGATCTACATCATATAAATCATAGTTTATTTTTTTTAATAAACCAATTAATGTTCTTTCTATTCCACCAATTTCCATGTTTACTGTTCCAATTAGTATTTTTTTCTTCATACAACATTTCCTATCTTTTTCTTATGATTTTAATTATTTTAAATTTTTTATTATAAATTAAGTAACACATTATTTTTTGCTTTATATTATAATATTTTTTAAAATAAATATTTTTATACCAAAATTTATACTTATCTTTCATTAAATTTATTATATTATTTATTTTATCATATTTTTTATAATCTATGTAGCGAAGTGAAGCATTCCTTAATAGATGTTCTATATATAAAAATTCTATTTCTTCTTTATAATTATCATTTAACTCTTTATATAATTCTTCAACTATGATAAATATCGAATTCATTTTTTTATTATAGTTTATTTTATTTGTTATTGAGTCTGAGCGAATATAATAATTGTAAAGATTTTTGTTTATAAAATCAATTTTATTTGTATATTTTATTAAAATTGGCATTAACATTAAGTCTTCATAATAAATACCTTCTTTAAATTTTAAATTATTTTTTATAAATAAATCTTTTTTTATTAATTTATTGCACGCACTAGGATTTCCTATAATATATTTTTTGATTTTATCATTTATATTAGTATTAAACGTTTGAATTTCTTCTTTTATATTATCTTTTATAGAATATAAATTAAATACTATTATATCTAACTTTTTTTTATTAATATGATTAGCTAGAGTGTTTAATGCATTAATTTCTAAAGAATCATCTGAATCAACAAATAATAAATATTCTCCAATAGATTTTACTATTCCTAAATTTCTTGCACTAGATAATCCCCCATTATCCTTTTTATAATACTTAATTAATTTAGGATATTTAGTTTTATAATCTTTTATTATTTTTTCGCTATTATCTGTTGACCCATCATTTATAATTATTATTTCATAATCATTATAGTTTTGATTAACTAATGATTGTAAACAATTAGGCAAATATTTTTCTACATTGTACACAGGTACTATCACACTTATTTTAATCACAATTAATCTCACTTTCTAATTTTTTAATAATATCCTCGTTATATTTTTTAGGATCAAAACACTCTTTTAATTTAATCTTTTTATCTATTGCCTCTTTCATTCCATAGTATATTGCATCATCATTATTTTCCACAACTAATCCATATTTATCTTTTATTAATATTTGTGCATCTGATACATCTGTTGTAATTATGGGTAGATTTAATACTAATGACTCTAAATATGTTGTAGGAAGGCCTTCAAATGCTGATGATAATACAAAGGCATTAGATATTTTAAAATATGGATATGGATTTGTTTTTTTACCTATAAATTTTATATATTTATCTAATTTCTTCGCTTTTACTATTTTTTTATAATTTTCTGTATCTACTCCACTTCCTACTAATAATAATTCAAAGTCATATTTATCTTTTTTTAGTTTTTCACATGCATTAATTAATCGTGATAAACGTTTATCATATTCAGTGTGTCTTCCTACATTTAAAAATGTATATTTTTTGTTTTTTTCTAATAAAGTTTCTTTGCTTAATTTATTAATTTCTTTATAATCTATCAAGTTATATATTGTAGTACATGAATTTTTATCTTGTGGATAAATGCTGAGATATGCACAAAGTGCATTTTGAGATACAAATATTTTTTTATTAAATTTCCTAAAAAACATTCTATTTAAAAATTTCTTAGCTTTTTTTTCAGTAGATATTTTCTTGCTTTTATAAGGCAGATAATTGTCCATGTATGTTAATATATTTGTGTGCATCCAAGCGATATTATTTTTGGATGATATTAACGCTAGTATTGCGCTTGGAACGTATCCAGGAGCATAACATATAGATATGTCATATTTATGAAAATTAGTTAATAGTATTTTTAAATATTTAAATATATTCACTATTTTTTTTAAGTATTTATTTTTTATTTTTGTTAAATTATACCCTTTAACTTCAATGGTTTCATTAACCTTATTTAAAAAAGTCCCTTCTTTAACTTGCAAATAAATTGTTATATCGTATTTATCTTTATTTAAATTATTAACTAAATTTACTAAACATTTTTCTACGCCACCTATATCTAAATTAAAAGCTGTAAATAAAATTTTTTTCTTCATTTTTAAGTAATGTTCCTTTCTATCATTCTTTCAATAGAATTAAAATATAATTTTCTATATAAATATTATAATATATTTAGTGTAAATAAAAAAGAATAACATATGTTATTTTTTCATTCATTCTCTTTTGATTATAATCTTATTACTAGAACGTAGCAATAATAGCTTTTAGAGAAATTTAATTATTAAGTAATCAACCAGTTAAAAAGTTCATCTGCATTATTCATAAGTTCAGGATGAAATTGTACTCCAATAATTTTTTTATATTCTATTGCTTCTATAACATTTTTATGTGTTGCTACTACTTTAAAAGGATGAGATACTTTACTTACTGCATAGTTATGAATACTATTTACTTTTAATTTATCTCCTAAAATATTTGATAATAATGAATATTCTGATATATCAATATCATGCACTAATAATTCTTTATTAATTCACTAAACTTTCCATATATTTATCAATAATAGGTATTCTTTCATCTAAATATGTCTCTATTTGGGAGTAATCAAATCCAGGAATATGCTTCCATTTTTCTTGTTCTTTTTCAAATGAAGATACTGGAATGCTATCTTTGAAATTATTAAAATTATTCATAACATTTTCTTTTGTTAAAATGTCTTTTCTTAGTTCTAAATATCTTTCATATAATTCATTAGGAAAATTTTCCTCTATTCTTTTCCACAATTTTACATTTGTAATTGTTTTGTATGAATCTTCTTTTAATAAAGTTATTCCATCTGAATTTGTTCCCCAAGATGTATCTAAATCATACAAGGAAGGATACCAAATCTTTCCATCATAGGTAACTAACATCATATTTTTAGCAGTATTATCTCCTAAATTAGCATAATATAACATTATAAAATAATTTAATGTTGAATCTAAATTTAAATATTCATTTATATTTTTTCTAAATTCTTCATCGCTACTTTCTATTACAAATTTTATTAATCTATTTAATTTTTGTAAATTTTCTTCATTTTCTATTCCTACTTCTGTTTTCCACGGCCCATATGTAGCTTCCTCTTCAAATAAATTTGTTTTTTCATACATTTCATTACTAAATACTATATGATTTTCGTTTTCTTCATCCATATTCCACATCCAAGCATCTTTTGGAATATTCCATGTATACAATCCCAAAAAATCGCCATTAATATATATTTCTACAGGATATCCATCTATAGTTCCATTATGAGGAGTATCCATAAAAAGATTATATTTTTTTTGTATTTCAGCTGCCAACTCAGCAGTCACAATATTTCTTGCGTGGGTCTTATCTATCCAATTTGCTTTTAAACAGTACTTATTTTGTTCTCCCCATCCTACATCAATTTTTTTCTTTTCTTCTAAATTTTTATCATTATATAATTTAATTGTATAATTTTTTTTAGCATATGATAAACTTGAAGTTCCTTGTATTTTTATTTTTGCATAGCTTTTGAATGTTTTGTCACCATCTACATATTCTAATTCTATAACCCTTTCATCTTCTTTCGTTAACATATTTTCTATGTTGCCTTTAAAATATACTTTAGGAAGTTTTAATGTTTTTTTTGATTTAATGTCAAAAAAGAAGATAGCTGTTACAATTATAGATATTAATAGAACACCAATTATAAATATTATTTTTTTATTTTTTTTCATATAAATACTCCTTAAATTTTTCTTTCATTATAATTATATTATATTTTCCATATAAAAAAAAGTAAACATTATTAGTTTTTTTGTTTACTCTCATGTTTGTATAAAATATCTGTTTTAAATATAAATATTATAACTAGTACCATTAATGCTATATATAAAAACATTGCTATATCAGTTTTACCTATTGCATATAATACTGATACTGCACTAAATAAAGCATTTATTATATATATTATTATTACCGTTTTTTTAACAGAACTCGTTTTATTTAACAATTGAAAATGTACGTGTTCTTTATCTGGCTTACCTATTGACTCTCCTTTTATTAACCTTCTAAGTATCGCTAATAATGTATCTAATATTGGAATAAATAATATTAATATTGGAACCATAAATGATGTTAGTGTTGCTGTTTTAAATCCTAATAATGCAACTACTGCAATCATAAATCCTAGGAACATGCTTCCTGTATCACCCATAAAAATTGATGCTGGATTAAAGTTATAATATAGAAATCCTAATGTTGCTCCGAGTGTTATTAAACATAATATAAATCCTAAATTATCAGTTCTTCCTAAAAGTATTGATAAAACTATGATAGTTATAAAATAAATTGAACTTGTACCAGCTGCTAATCCATCTAATCCATCAATTAAATTAATTGAATTAATACACGCTACTATAAATAAAATTGATACTGGATAAGTCCATCCACCTAAAACAATATTCATACCAAATAATGAAATATCTGTTATAAAAATATTTCCAAAAAACACTAAAACTATTGCAACTAATATTTGCCCCCATAATTTTGTTGTTGCTTTTAACGGATTAATGTCATCAATTATTCCTAGTAAAACTATTAAAAAGCTTCCTATAAGAATTGAAATCATTTGTGTTGTCAATGGAGCAAAAAACATATAACCTACTAAAAATGATAAAAAAATTGCTAAACCGCC
>JAQXMG010000046.1 GCA_029012525.1 bacterium | reverse complement strand
TCAATATCATTTAATAACCTATTGAAATCAGGTCTATCAAAATTAGTTCCGCTATATCCATCATCAATATAAATATCATAAACTCTTAAATTATTTTCTTTTACATATTGAAGTAATAAACTCTTTTGATTTGTAATACTCTCGCTCATCATTACTTTATCATCATCTTCACGAGATAATCTTATATAAATACCAACATTATATATCTTATTTATACTCTCTAACAATTCTTACCTCCTTCTAGATATAAATAAGTACATGATGATGTTACCTCTCTTTTATAATTTTTACAAATCATCTGAACATATTTTTTTAATTCTTTATTTAAAACATTTATTAAGATATCATTTATATCTTTTTCATTATTAAAAATAAAATTTATTTTATACTTATCCATAATTAACCTCACTTAAATTTATGGATAAATTACTTATTTTATTAAAAATAAAACTTATAAACTTCACTTCCTTTTATTATTTATCTTCAATTTTTGCAACAACATCAATATTTTTAACAATAAATTCTTTTATAGCACTATCAAAAAAATCTTGTTGTGACATTTTAGTTTTTTTAATTATTTCTTTAAAAATTTTTAATAATTTTTTATTAATTCTAACTTGATAAAATACTAAATCTTCTTTATTCATTTACTTTCTCCTTTCCTAATTTGTATAACTTTACGTGTATGTCTTTTTAGCAGGATAAATGCGTCTGACAAACAACTACCCAGTGGGTAGTTTAGCCTTAAAATAAAGGGTTTTAGAAAAATTCAAATGTCATACACATTTATATATGTCATACTTTTGGTCTAACAATTTTACTATTTTTTCTAAATTTTCTTTATAACAAATGGTTAAAAATATAACAATCGTTATAACATTTGTTAAAACATCTGTTATAACAAAAATAGATAATTGTATTACAAAAATGCTGCCAAAAACAATAATTTTATATCTTATACATTTTTTAACCTCCTAACCTTTATTTTAAACAAACAAAAAAATTTGGCAAAAATACCAAATTTCTTAAATATACTATAACAATATTAGCGTTTTACAATAATTAGCACTACTATGCCAAATATAACACTTGACAAAACAAATTGAAAGGTGAAAAAATAGGAAAAAAATAATAAATTTATTATATTAATTAATCCTTAAATCATCATTATCCAATTTATTCTTTTTATTTAATAACAAATTTTCAAAAAACTTATTTAAATAAATTTTGTCAGCCCTTACACCTATAACATAATTTGTATAATTTGCTCTAACTAAAGCATTTCTAAAATATAGTGAATTATCTTTAAATAAATCATTATTAACTTTAAATCCCATACTTAACAAATATTTTTGAATAAATACTGCAGTTGTTCTAGTATTTCCTTCCCTAAATGGATGAATTTGCCAAATCCTTGATGTAAATTCTGATATTCGATCAACTATTTGCTCTTTATTCATATTAATATAATCAACTTCTTTTTCTTCAGAAAAATCATACTTTAAAGTTTCTTCAATTAAATCATAAGATTGATAATCTACACTATCCCCATTTAATACTGGTTCATCTTTAGTAAAATTGTAAGTCCTAAAATTTCCAGCATCATACTTTTCATTGCTTAAATATTTAAATAATCTTTTATGATAATTTTTATAAGTTAAATAATCAAAACGAAATGCACCATCACTTAATATTTCATAAATAGCAGTTGATACTTCATCTGCTTCTTCTTCGTCATCATCATAATTATTTGAATTTTTGACATAATATGATGTAATTTCATCTTGTACTTGTTTATATGTTTTTTTACCTTCAATATGTTCTTTTGATAACTGCACCATATATTTTGAAGGTTTTAAACCATCAACTTCTTGTAATCCAAATGCTATATTCCAATATAACTGTTTTATTTTAGAATTTTTTTCATCAACAACTTTATCATAAGTAATATCATCCATATTGATACCTCCTAAACTTTATATATATGAATTATATCATAAAACATCTTATATTGTTTAATTTTACCAAAAAAAAATTTAGCAAAAATCACCAAATTTCTTAAGTATACTATAACAATATTGCCATTTTACAATAATTAGCACTACTATACCAAATATAACACTTGACAAAGCAAATTGCAAGTCGAAAAAAAATCGAAAAAAAATCGAAATTTTTTCGAAAAAAACTTATTTTACTTAAATTTATGTTATTTAAATTTAATTCTTTTTTATATTACATTTTTTATTACATTTTTTGTACATTATTATTTTATATTTAAATAATCAATTTCACTAATAACTTTACATTTTAAATTATAAGTATTCGCATGACTTATATGTCCTAAAAATGAATTAAAAGATAAAATAAACTTTTTATTATCAAGAACACCTTTATCATATAATTTATTCCATACTTTTATTTTTCCTTTTATCTTTTTAATACATCTTTTTCTAACAAGTATATAATCTTCATGAATAATATATCCACAAAAGTCAATTCCTAACCTACTTGGATAATAACAACTCTTTTTATTAAGTCCTAAATTAAGTTTATTATTTACAAATATTTCTACTAAATCAAAAAATTCTCTCGCTTCTACTTTATTTTCAACCAAAACGACAAAATCATCCATAAAACGTGCGTAGCACGCTTTATGAAGAACATCCTTTATATAATGATCTAATTCATTCATATAAATATTTGCGAAGTACTGACTTGAGTAATTTCCAATAGGTAACCCGCATTTATTATTACTATAAATTATATTATATGTAAATAATAATACATATTTATCAGTTATATATCTTTTTAATATACTAAATAATATATCTTTATCTATACTATCAAAAAAATGTCTTATATCAAACTTAACAACATAATATTTTCCATATTTCTCCCTCATACTTCTCATAAAATGTTGAAGTCTTTTTACTGCTTTATGTGTCCCTTTATTTTCTAAACATGCATAATTATCATAAATAAATCTTGGTACAAAATATGGTTTTATTATATTTTCTACATACCATGTTTCTACTACTCTATCTCTAAATGGTAAACTTCTTATAATTCGCATCTTTGGTTCATATATAATAAATTCTCTATATGGACTACTTTTATATTTAAAAGAACTTATTTCATCCACTAATGTAATTAAATTATTTTCTAAATTATAATAAAATTCAAGTATTTCACATTTTAAACCTTTACCCTTAATTGATTTATAATATGCTTTTAAAAACTTATCAAATGTAATATTACTATAAAAACTATTTTTGATTGTTAACACTATTTATTAATCCATGACATAGTTTACTTATGTTATTTATTTTTCTTGCAAATGCCATATAGTTTTTATTAGTTATATATTTCATTTTATATGATATTCTAATTAATACTAAAAGCATATTTAAATCAATTAATATATTATTTAATGAAATTTTATTCTTTTTATTATTATAATAAATAATATTTTTTAATATATCATATAGATTTTCTTTTATTTCACTTACTATTCCGTTTTTTTCATATTTTGGATACTTAACAAGTAATTTATATGCATATTCCATTAAATCAAGATGTACCTTATATATTATTAAATTATTTAACATAATTAATTCTCCTTCTTAATAGTTTTAGAATTTTCATAAAAAACATTACTCACCTAAAACTATCATAGTAATTTATTTTATCTTTGTAAGATAAGGAATAAAACTTGTACTTATAATAACCTTTAATAGTCCTTAAACTATTTACATCAGTCTTGTATAACAATTTTACTAAGTACTGACTGAAAGACGAGAACCATAATTCGTATTGCTGTTGCCATTGTTGTTGTTGAAGTTGAAAACACCTGCATTGCCAGTATTACTATAGTTGCCTCCACGAAGGAACCACGGATTGTTAGAATTAACGAAGTTCGCGTTATCACTTGTAGCTTTATCCCTATACCAACTAAAGTTGATACCATTATAAATTTCTTAAAAATAACATTATTTTATGTAATTTTCTAATATCTCTATTTAATATTTCATAAGATAATTCACTAATTACTTTTACTGCCTCTTTCACATTATCATATTTTATTGCTTTATCTAATACTTCCATATATTTATTATCTATAATAACATAACTTATTACATTATTTATTTCATATACTACTACACAGCTTATCTTATTATCTTTTAATTTATCTAAAACATTATTTAGTGTATTAATTGGAAAACCAACAGTATTTCTATTTGTAATTTTATAATTAAATAAATATGACATAATTAATGCATCATTATAAGAGCATCTATAAAAATTACCATACTTTACCATTACGACTTTATCAATATTTTTATCAATTACTTCTTTAACATAATCACTTAACTTTATCATATACTATTCACTTCCTATGTAAATAGTATAATACACATACACACACACACACACACGTCAACGAGTTTAACTAAAAATTTAATAACAAAAATTGCATAATAAATATGACTTTTTGACTTTAAAATATTTATGACTTTATATTTTACAAATATACAAAAAACCCCAGCAAAATTAAAATCAGTTTAATTTTGCTGGGACTACCTACCTCTTTTATTTTTTCTTTAATCTTCTTTTTCCATATTTCAAAATCCAGTTTGAAATATGGAAAAGTTTCTTCCTATTTCTTATATTACTTTAAAATAATTTATTTCCTTTCTTCGTATTAGTGGGTTTTTTAGGACTTTAACTAATTGTTAAATAAATTTAACAATTAGTTAATTGTGACTGAAAGACGAGAACCACAATACGGATCGCTGCGGCCACCGGAGGCGTGGAAGTAGAAAACACCTGCAAGGCCAGGATTACTATCGTTGCCTCCACGAAGGACCCACGGACGGTTAGAATTAACGAAGTACGCGGAATCGCCATACCATTTTTTCGTCTCCGTTAACGCATGTTGTAATCCTGCTGTTGTATATGCACTTTCTGTTGTATATACATTATAATATTTTGTATTTGGTAATGTTGTAAATTGAGAACCATCTGCTGTATTATTGTAATTACCCATTACGTATTCATATGCTCCACCACTCATATCATATACACCATAAATATTTCCTGTTGTCGATGCATCTTTTCCTAAGTCTGTATTATATGCTCCATTTGTTACAGTAGATGCACTTCCAGCAGGTGCTCCATATCCTGTTATATAACTTGAATTATTATTTATTCCTACTTCACTGCAACTTGTTAATGAACTACATCTACCATAGATACTTTGTGTTAGGTATGCTACTGCACCCCATTCATTATTTTTTAACATATGGGTATCTAGGGTTGTATCAATTGTTTTATCAAATCCATATTGGTTTCCACTATCAGCCATTTTTTGAATATCACCAAAGAATGTTGATACATTTGCTCCTCTCCAAATTGTTGCATTTGGTAATACTTTTGGTCTTATTGATGTTAGATTGCATCCTGCTCCTACGTCAGAACTACTTGCTGGTTCACATGATACATTACTTGAATTTTCAAATTTTCCTATCCAAAATCCTGATAATGAATCTGTTCCAAATGCAAAAGCATCATGTGCCGCTGTATCTTTATTTACAAATGTTATATTAAATGCTCCAGGACTATCTATTGTTCCTCCATTATAATTTGCTGTATCACCTGTTGCACTAAATCTTGGTATCCATACTAACATTGTGTTTATTACTTCCATTGGAATTACTGTTCCAACCTCTGCATCTAAATATGTTTCTCTATTTGTTTCACTTACTGTTACTGCATTAGCCCAAGACTTTCCACTATATGAATACCATCTATAATCTGAATCTGTATTTGTACTATCTGCTTTTAACCATACATTTTTTGTACTATTATAGCATACTGGTATCATATTTTTTGCTAAACTTGGTACATTTGCACTTGTTGTTTCTTCTGGCATTTCATCACATACTAATACTTCTGGTTTTACAAATACTAATACATCATCTGAACCTATTGCTTTTAATTTAAAACTAAATGTTTCAGTTGTTGTTGTATTACTATGTACGTTACCACTTGATGTATCTGTTGTTGGTAAATCATAGTTTTCATCTATCCATGCTTTTAATGTATATGTATCAGTTTGAGTACCAGTTACAGACCCTTGTGCTATTACATGGCTATCTAGATAGTTTGTTATACTATATCTTGATATACTTTTAATTGTCTTTCCTTTATTTTCTGTAAAGTCATTTGCAACACTTCCATTTTTTGTTAAGTAAATTTTTATATGGTCTTGTTTTAATGTTGCTCCTTCAACTATATCAGTTAAACCTATTGCATAATTTACTGTTGCATCTCCTGAAATATTACTTGATACTGTAAATGTCATTTGACTATTAGGATCTGTACTTGCTAGTCCTACTGCATCTGTTTCTGGATATCTATTTTGTATTAAGATATTATTTTGTTCTGCAAATGCTACGGTTATTTGTCCTGTTGTTATTACGTTTTCTGTTGTACCTGTACCTGTAAATGTATACATGGCATATGATACTCCAATTACCATTAATATAAGTCCTATTACAAATAGTGATGCTACTATATATTTATTTCTTATATTATCTTTTAAATTTTTCATTTTTTCTTTAACTCCTCTCTTTATTATAAATAAATTATATAAAATTTTATAAAAAAATACAATTAATTTTTTTAATTTGTTTATTTGCCTATTTAATAGAATACATAATTTATTAATTCTCGTATCAGAAAATTTAGTTAAATGTTGATATTTATGAAGTAATTCATCAAACCATTCTACAATTCCATCTAACTTATTAATATCAATTCTTTTTAAATCATAAACGACGACATATTTCACTTGCTAAAACTTCATTAAATGGTTGTAATAATTCATTTTTATATCCTCCTTTAAGAAGATATCTTGTTCCATTTTCAATAATCCATGCTTTCTTTAACATACCATCAGTTGTATTATTTGAAGTTTTTTTTAATGATTTTTCATTCGTTATAACTTTACTATTTTTAGATAATGATGCCTCTAAAAATTCACTATACTCAAAATCGTCATCAAAAAAGTTAATATCATCATATTTTACATCTAGATTATATGGTTTTATCCAATATTGGTCTGAAAGTGATAAAGCATTTGCTTTATCTAATAATTCGCTTGGAGCAGTTATATTTATCTTGGAATACTTCTTCCTTTAAACCATTCTGAAAGATTTGTTCTAAAAGATATATCATTTACATCATTTTCTATATAAAAACTTTTTAATATATATGGAGCATAATCAATATTATAAACTTTGTAAATTTCAGAAAATACACCATTAGCCAAGTCATATTCCACCTCTAATACTAAGGTATTTTTATTCATTAATATACATTTTATATAACATCACCTCTTATAGAAAATATTAACATATTTTACACGTTTTTACTTTTATTCTATTTCAAAAACTAATAGTTTCTCACAAATTTGTTTATATAAATCTTGTTCATGCTTAATAGTATCAATTAAATACATTTTATCATTTTCATATTCTTTTAAGCCTCTCATATAATATAGTTTATCATCATCTAATACTATAAAAGGCATAATATTATTTTTTAAGCACTCTTTAAACATAATAATTCTACCAACACGACCATTACCATCTCCAAAAGGATGAATACGTTCAAATTTATAATGAAAATCAATTATATCTTC
>JAQXMG010000045.1 GCA_029012525.1 bacterium | reverse complement strand
TTCCACACTACTACAACAGATTATTTTTCCTTTTATATTATTTTCTTTAACGTATTTTCTAAGTATTTTTGCTAATGGATCATAATTAGTTTTAGAAAGATCAGTTATTTCTAATTTTGTTGGATCTAGTTTATTTCCTGTTCCACAACAAGTAATAGATTTAATATTTTTTTCTTTACAATATTTTATTATTAATTCTTTTGTCTTAACACTATCACAACAATCAACAATATAATCATATTTTTCTGTAAAAAGTAAATCAATGTTATTTTCACCAATAAAAGATGATACCATTTTGACATTACAGTTTCTATTAATTAAAGAAATTCTCTTTTTAAATTCTTCTGTTTTCAAATTACCAATAGAATCATATGTTGCAATTATCTGTCTATTTATATTTGTTATATCTATTTTATCAAAATCTACTAAAGTAAGATTATTTACTCCACTTCTTGCAAGGGATTCTACAACATACCCACCTACTCCACCAAGACCTATAACTAATATATTAAGATTAAATATTTTATCAAAATTGTTTTCACCAATTAATAATTTTAATCTATCAAATTCATTCATAATAACACCTTCAAGATATATTATACACTAATTTTATTTTTATTGTAATTAGTGCACTTTTCTTCGAGTAATTTAAAATTACAACATCTATTTTTAATGTTCAAAGGTAATCTATTTTCATTATATAAAGTATATAATTTTATTGCTTTAGTTCTAACTTTTATATTATTATCGTTTAACCAATTTAATTGATTAATTAGCAATTGTTGATACATATTTTCTTCTTTATCTTTAAACTTCTTTGCTAAATCAATTATTTTAAATGTACCATCTATAACTGGTATCATATTATTAAAATTAATCGCACCATAAATACCATTATTTATTTTAAGAAAATCTAGTTTATTTTTCATGACTAAATGTTTATTTTTTGGACTTGTAAGTGGCGCAAAATAGCAAATTTCTTCAATTTTAAATATTACACCAACAAATGGTCTCAATTCTTTTCTTCCTTCATTATAAGGAACTTTGTTATCATATTTTCTTAGATAATTACAATAATTTGCATTAATTTTTACTAAAACAAAATTTTTTTCCATAAATACCATCTCCTTTATAGATAATTATTATAGCAATCAAACGTGTGTTTGTAAATAAAAAACTAGAAAAAATTCAATTTTTCTAGTTACTTTTTTAACTTCCATTTATGGCTGGATACACCGCTTATTTAGCTCCCCTATTTAATGGTTGGGTTTACCGCTTATTTAGCTCCCGATTTATGGTTGGGATTACCGCTTTTTTCAATATATAAATATTGAAGCAAAATGATTTATATCAAACTTGCATTAATATAATACTATAATATTTATTTATTTGTCAAGAATTAATTATAACAGAATCAACTTTGATTTAGTATTATTCTGCCATATTATGATATACATTTTGAACATCATCTAAATCTTCTAATGTATCAATTAAAGCATATACTTTTTCACGTTTTTCTTCAGGAAGTTCTACAGTATTTTGTGGTATATATCTTGTTTCATTCATTAAAAATTCAGTAATCCCATTTTCATTTAAAACTTTATTCATATTAATAAAATCTTCATATGTTGTATAAATTTCGTAAGAATCATCATTAACAACAAAATCAAGGGCATTATTATCAAGTGATAATTCCATCAATGTATCTTCATCATATGTTTTTGGTAAAACTATAACTCCTTTTCTTTCAAATAGATATGAAACAGAACCATCAGTTCCTAAATTACCACCACGTTTAGTAAAGGTACTTCTGACATCGCTTGCTGTTCTATTTCTATTATCTGTTAAACAATCAACCATGACAGCAACACCACCTGCAGCATAGCCTTCATATCTTACACTTTCATAATTTTCACTATTACTACTTGAATGAGCTTTATCAATTGCTGCTTGAATTCTGTCTTTAGGCATATTTTCAGCTTTAGCTTTATCTATAGCCATTCTAAGATTTGGATTATTGTCTGGATCCTTATCTCCAAGTTTTGCTGCTACAAAAATTTCCTTGTTTAATTTTTGAAAGATTTTACTTCTTTCAGCATCAATTGCCCCTTTTTTTCTTTTAATTGTAGACCATTTTGAATGTCCGCTCATAAATTTTCCTCCTAACCTAACATATTGATTAACATTGGAGCTAGTAAAACTAACATCAGAAGTGGAATAAAAAATATAACAGAAACGATACTTATTTTAACAGGCATCTTGCTTATAAGCGCTTTTTGTTCCAATATTCTTTTTTCTCTAATATAATCAATTTGACTAAACATTGTTTCTATAATATTGTTACCAAAGATATTTGCTTCTTTAATATTTAATATTATATTATTTATTGTATCAGATGGAATCCTAAATTTCAACTCCTGTAATGCATCATTTAGATTCATACCATATCTTATATCTTTTAAAAGTTTCTTAAACTCAGAAGAAAGTTCTCCATCTATGTTATCACATGTTATTTCTATTGAAGTTTTAATATTTCTTCCAGCTTCAAGTGAAAGAGCAAGTATTTCAAAAAAATACATTGCTTCTTTTTCCAATTTTTTTCTTCTTTTCTCAAGTTTTGTATCAATAAACATTGGTACAAATAAAATATAATAAAAAATTGCAGTAATTGGAGCGATTAAATAACCAAATTTTAGATAGTATAGTAGTAATACAAATAATAAAATAGTAGTAAGAAGTCTAATATTTAAAACACTAATTGGATCTATTTTACAATTCACTCCAAAAAGAGTGATCTTTTCCTCCATTTTTTTTATGTCTCTTTTACTATATATATAACTACTTAATTTAAATTTTTTATTATTTTTTTCCATAATATCACTCTTTCAAATTTGTTATTTTCTTTACTATAATTATGTATGATATATATATTATTATAGAAATAACAATTATTATTCTTCCTATTAATGTAGTAAATAAAGGATTAAAATAAGTTGGATTTAATATATATATAATTAAAATCATAAGTATAGGAAGGCAAACTAACACTTTATAAACCATATTAGATAGAGCAAGAGAACTATCTAATTCGTCTTTTAATTTTTGCCTATCAAAAAAACCTTTTTCTATCGAATTAAATACTTTAACAATATTTCCTCCGGTTTTATTTAAAATAGTAAGAGATGCTGACATATATTTTATTTCATCATTTTTAACACGATCCGCAAATCTTTTAAAAACAATATTTAAATCTAGTCCATATGATAAATCAAGATAAATTTTTTTAAATTCATTACTAATTGCTCCATCAAGTTCAGTACTTACTATTTCAACAGCTTGCATAATACTTCTTCCAGACTTAAAGGCATTATTCATAATTGAAACAGCTTTTAATAAATCATTTTGAATTTGTTTTTCCTCTTTTTTTCTTTTTATGAATACATAAATATTAATAATAAGATATCCTACTAAAAATGATGCTATAATTTGAAATAAATTTACTGTCTTAAGCCTTAAAATATCAATTATTACAGTAATAACAACAAAAAATATACCAAAAATTATTTTATTAGAAATAAGATCAATTCCTTCTTTTAAATAAAATGAATCTAGAAAAATATATTTATCATATTTTTTGCTATATTTAACAATAATTTTAGAACGTTTTAATACTTTTGAAATTTTTCTAATAATACTTCCATATAAATCTTCTAATTTTTCAAAGATTGTTTTTTGATCTAAGTCATTAGTAGTTATACTAAACTTAATTAAACGTTTTTGTTTATTTAGCATAATACTTAATCTAATTAAGTAAAAAGAAACGACAAAAAGTATTATAAGTAAACTAAATATTGCTATCAAATATAAATAATATTTTGTCATTTCTTATCACCTCTATTTATTTAAATTTTTCAAAGATATCATCAATACTATCAATACCTTTACTTTTTATTTTTGAATATACTTTCGGAATATATTTATATAATACAAATGAGCCATCTACTTCACCTTTGCTTGTTAATCCTTTTTGTTTAAAAGCAAAGATTTCTTTTAATTTTATTTCATCATTACTTATTCCTACAACTTCACATATACTTGTTATTTTTCTTTTGCCATCAGATAATCTTTCAATATTTATAACAACATCAATAGCATTATCAATGTATTCACGAATTGCTTTAATTGGAATTTCTATTCCACTCATTAAAACCATTGTCTCAAGTCTATTTAAACAATCACTTGGACTATTAGCATGTAGTGTTGACATACTACCATCATGACCTGTATTCATTGCTTGAAGCATATCAAATGATTCTTTACCACGAACTTCTCCTATTATTATACGATCTGGTCTCATACGAAGAGCATTAATTACCAAATCTCTTATAGTTATCTCTCGTTCTTTTTCATAATTAGCATTTCTTGTTTCAAGAGAAATAACATGACTTTGACGAAGTTTAAGTTCAGCTGAATCTTCAATAGTAATTATTCTTTCATCATTTTTAATAAATGATGATAAAACATTTAAAAGTGTTGTTTTTCCACTTCCTGTTCCACCACAAACTAAAATGTTAAGTTTTCCAAGAACACATGCCTCTAGAAATCTTGCCATATATGGAGTTAAAGTTCCATTTCTTATTAAATCATCTATTGTAGATAGGTTTGGTTTAAATTTTCTTATTGTAATAACTGGTCCATTAAGTGATAATGGTGGAATAATTGCATTAATACGAGAACCATCTGCAAGTCTTGAATCAACCATGGGATTTGCAGTATCTATTGTTCTGCCAAGAGGTTGTATCATTCTTTGAATTGTTCTTACAATATGATCATCATTTATAAATGATACCGTGTCATCTTTTATTACTTTACCATCTATTTCAATATAAATTTCATCTGGTGCATTTACCATTATTTCGGTTATATTTGGATCATCTAAAAGCTCAGTAATAGGTCCAAATCCATTTATTTCATTTTCAATCAAGTTATAAATATGATTTCTTTCTAAATTAGATAAATCATAACCCTCTAAAGCACTATCAATTTTTTCATTAATATATTGTTTTAAATATTTGTCATCTGGTATATTATTATCAATTATATTTTGTATAATAGTGTTTCTTAAATTATCTAGTAATACTTTATCAGAAAATACATTATAATCTGGTATATCATTTGCTCTAGGCAAAACATTTTTTTCATTTAAAGCAAAAACTTCTGAGAGTGACTTTTTCATTTTTTCACCTCTTTATCTTCAATTAAAAACTTAGCAAGTGGCATCATTTTTTTATTTAAACTTATGCTTTTATCAAGAGTTGGAATGATGCTTGATGTTATGTATTTATCAATATTTCTAATATAAAATGTTTTTGGAAATGTAAAATCTATATTATAATCAATAATATTTCTAATATCGTACATTGAATAATATGATTTACTACTGATTGATGAATTTAAAACAGTATAAACATTTTTAAAGCCAGCATCTTTTATAATACTCACAAAAGTTCTAGTATTTTTAAGGTCAAAACTATCATTAGTTAATAGATATAAAATAACATCTGAATTATCTAAGGCCATTATACTTATATCATTTAAGGTATGATTAGTATCGAGTAAAATAACATCGTACTTATATATAACTGTATCAAGTAAAATAGGTATGTATTTAAAATCTATCTTATTAGCAAGTCTGGGGTCCTTAACACTAGAAATAACATCGATATAATCATTATAACTATAAATATAATCGCTAATTTGTTTATATCTGTTATGTGTATAATCATCAATAAAATTAAAAATATTACGTTCTAAATTAGAATTTACAAATGTTGCTATAGCACCACCATAAATGTCTAAATCTATTATAAGAGTTTTAAGACCAAGACTACTATAAAGACCTGCTAAATTAAGAGTAGTAATAGTTTTTCCTACTCCGCCTTTAGTAGATGTAATAGTAATAATTTTCCCCTTTTTACTTTTTTCCATAAAATTACCCCTTTTTATGTATTTCTATTTTGTAAGTTTTATCACCAAAATATGGCTTTATATATTTTCTTATATATATTTTATCAATTTCAACAGATATTATTTCAATTGAAGAATCATTTTTAATTATATATTCATTTACTTGTTCTATATCTTTTCCTTCTTTTAAATATTGAAGTGCTTCTTCTGCAATACTATTTAGTCTTATTTTTTCCATAGAAAGATTTGCTATATCAAATAAAAATATAAATAAAAGAACTACAATTGGCAAAATAATAACAAATAAAACTAATGATTGTCCTTTATTGTTCATATAGTATTACCCTTTTTGTTTCTATCTCTAATCCATCTTTAAAAAATGAGTATGAAATAGGTGTTGTAAAATAAATTTTCTGTTTTAAACTAATTGTGGCATAAGTTCCATCAGCAACAATTGTATATGTAATATCTTTATTATCAATAGCAGTTTTTATTTCTTCTTCTGATTTACCATTTGATGTCATTGTAACAACATCATCTAATACACCTTCTAAATGATTTTTATTATAAAAAACAAGTGATACGTCAATAATTGCAAATATTATTATAAATATTATAGGAAGTAGTATTACAAATTCAACAAGTGCTTGACCTTTTTTATTCAATATCTTTGCAGTATCCTTCACCAGCTTTTTCCCCTTTTTCATAAACTTGACCTACAATACCACATGATGTTTTAGTTATTGCATCTTTTAGATAACCTCCTAAAAGAGATACTAAAGAAATTGCAAGGACACTAATAAGAGCAATAATTAATACATATTCAACAAGTGCTTGACCTTTTTTATTCATTACACTTTTCACAAACTATCACCTATTTTCCTAAGATAATTTTATAATTTTTATAAAATTTTGTCAACATATATTACCAATTTATGATAAACTTTATTTAGGTGAAAAAATCTATGTATTTAATTTTAAAAGATAATAAAAAATTAGAAATAAAAGAATATAAAAGTTTTTTTAAAAAACTACTTGGTTTAATGTTTAAAAAAGAAAAAATCAATTATATTGTTAGATTAAATAATTGTAATTCAATTCATACTTTTTTTATGAAGCAAAATATTGATGTAATTATTACTGATAAAAAAAATAATATACTTTATAAAAGAAAAAATATAACTAAAAATAAAGTTATATTCCCTATTAAAAACGGATACTATGTGTATGAAATGCCAGAAGGTACTATCGATAAGATAAATAAATTTGTGATATATTCTACAAAATGATGATAAAAAACTGACAATTATTATGCCAGTATAATATAATCTTATTTAATTTTTAAATCATATCCTTCAAGTAAATTATTATCTGTCTTATTAATATAAGAATCTTTATTATGGTATCTTTCAATTGCAAGTTTAATTAAATCATCTAAAAGTTCTGTTTCACTTTTCTTGCTTCTTTTCCACATTTGACTTGACATACAATATGGTACTGCATTTATTTTACTAAAATATAACTTCATATTTTTTTCATCGATTAAAAAGTCAACTTGAATTACACCTCTTGCATTTATCATTCTAAATATTTGCTTTGCATAATCTTTTATAGCATCTTTCATTTCTTTGGAAATAAGAGGTTTAGTTTTTTTATTAATTAAATTTATTTTGTATAATTTGTTATACTCATTATTTAAATATTCTTTTACTTTAGTAAATCTATCTATTTCTTCATCAAATAGTTCTTCTTCATAAATATCTGATGTTTCTTGATTAATGTTATCCCCTAAAACAGAAATTGATATTTCTTTAGTATTTTTTATTTTTTCTTCTACTATTACTTTTTCATCATATTTAATAATATTTTTAATTTCTTTTATCAATTCTTCATCATTATTAACAAGGCTTACTCCAATTGATGAACCAAGTTTTGCTGGTTTACAATATAGTGGATATTTCAAGTCTTTTATTTTTTCCAATACTTTTTTTCTATTACTTACAAATTCTTCTTTGTAAAACCAAATATATGATGTTGTTGGAATGTTATTTGCTCTTACAATATCTTTTATCGCAACTTTATCTTTACTAATAGCGCAACTTAAAGTATTACTTCCAGTATATGGAATACCAATCATATCTAAATAACCTTGTAATATACCATCAGAAATATAGCTTCCAAGACCACATGGTATTATCAAATCAACATAAGAAATATTTCTTTTTAATAAGTTACAGCTTTGAAGTATATAATTTTTTCCACGTTTTAATAAAGTAACCTTTTTAGCATATCTTTTTACAAGTGCTATATCTCTGTAATTTAATATATCTTTTAAATGATATCCAGTATACCAATTATTATCTTTATCAATATAGATTGGAACTATATTATATTTATTTTGATCTAAATTACTCATGACTTCACATGCAGTAATAATTCCTTTTTCATGTTCTAAACTTTTGCCACCGAAAATTACTCCGACATTTAATTTCATAAAATTACACCTTCTATCAAGAATAGTATAACACTATAATAAAAAAATATAAAAGCAATTTTACATATTTTACTTTTATATTTGTAAATTATTAGAATAATGACAATTGACTTGATTCTGGTAAGTCTTTTAGTATTCCCATAATCTTCATTTTTTCAATAAGAGTTGTTGATAATTTAGCGCGTTTTTGAAGGTCATCAATACTTAAAAATTCGCAAGTTTTTCTTTCTTCAATGATATTATTAGCAACAACATCACCAAGACCATCTATTGCTCTAAATGGTGGAATTAGAGTGTTATTTTCTTCATCTATTATAAAATATTTTGAATCAGATTTATTTAAATCAACACTACCAAATTTAATGCCACGAGCACTAGCTTCAAGTGCAACTTCTAAAGTTGCCATAGTATCACTTTCTTTTGGTGTTAAGTTATTTCTTCTTTCTTGATAATCTAGTACCTGTTCTCTTATTTTATCATATCCTGCTTCCATAGCAGTTAAATCAAATGATAAACCTTTAATACTAAACCAAGCTGCATAGTAATTAATTGGATGATATACTTTAAACCAAGCAATTTTATAGGCAGCTGATACATATGCAGTTGCATGTGCCTTAGGGAACATGTATTTTATTTTAGAACATGATTCAATAAACCAAGGAGCAATATTAGAATCTTTTAATAATTTTTCATATTCTAACCATTTAGCAGGGTCTTTAGCAGCTTTTCCTTTACGAACAAATTCCATTATTTTAAATGATGTTAAAGGTTCAACTCCATGATTCATAAGATAAACCATAATATCGTCACGACAACCTATTACTTCTTTAAATGGAACAATACCATTTCTAACTATATCTTGAGCATTACCATTCCATACATCAGTACCATGTGAAAGACCTGATATTTTAACTAACTCACCAAAAGTAGTTGGTTTTGTTTCATTAACAATACCAATTACAAATTTAGTAAATTCTGGAAGAGCTAATGCACCATTTTCACAAAGTATTTGTTCTTTTGTTACTCCTAGAGCTTCAGTTGATGTGAATAAACTCATTACTTTTTTATCGTCCATTGGTATATCTTTCATCAATATTCCTGTTGTATCTTCAAAATATTTAAAGAAAGTTGGATTATCGTGTCCAAGTATATCTAGTTTTAAAAGACAAGATTCAATATCATGATAATTAAAATGTGTCGTTGCCCAAGCACTTTCTGGATCATCTGCAGGATATTGATATGGCGTAAAATCAAAGATATCTTTATAATTTGGAACAACTACAATTCCTCCCGGATGTTGTCCTGTTGTCCTTTTTACTCCTGTAACCCCAATTGCAAGACGTTCTACTTCTAGATTTCTTATTCCTGTTATACCTCTATCTTCAAAGTATCCTTTTACAAAGCCAAAAGCTGTTTTATCCGCAACTGTTCCAATTGTTCCAGCACGATATACATATTCTTCACCAAATAATACTTTAGTATATTCATGGGCTTTTGCTTGATAATCTCCTGAGAAGTTAAGATCAATATCAGGAACTTTATCAGCATTAAATCCTAAGAATGTTGCAAATGGCATGTCATGACCATCTTTATTCATCATAAAACCACATTCACATTTTCGATCTGGAAGATCATAACCTGTTGCGTAATCAAGGTTATACATACGTCCATTTTCATCCTTAAAAATAGTCTTTTTACAATTTGGACAAACATAATGGGCAGGAAGTGGATTAACTTCAGTAATACCAAGCATAGTTGCCGCAAAACTAGAACCAACACTACCCCTACTTCCAACGTAATAGCCATCATCATTACTATGTTTAACAAGCTTTTGAGCAATCAAATAAATTGCATCGAATCCACCATTAATAATACCATTAAGTTCGGCATCAAGTCGATCTTTAACAAGATCTGGAAGTGGATCTCCATATATTTCATGAGCTTTTGTATAACTTATATCTCTTATTACTTGTTTACTATTTTCAAAAATTGGTGAGAATGGAATTCCTTTAGTATCAGGAATTATCTCAAATTCTTCAATAGAATCTGCTATTTTATTAGGATTATCAATTACTATCTCGTGAATTAAAGAAGGATCGTTTAAAAATGCGAAATTATCAATCATTTCATTAGTTGTTCTAAAATGCTGTGATGGAATATTTTTTATATTTTTCTTATTAAGCGGATGACGTCCTCCACCAGGTACTTTTTGGTTTATTATAATTTCACGATAAATTTTATCACTAGCTTTTAAATGATGCACATCACCTGTTGCTACAACCATTTTCCCTTTGTCTTTTGCAACTTTTATTATTTTATTTATATTATCGATAATTTCTTGCTTATTTTTAAAATCTTCCGTATCTATTAAATATTCGTAAACATCAACCGGTTGAATCTCAATATAATCGTAAAAATCCATAAGATTAGATAATTCATCATCACTTTTACTTCTGGCAAGAGAAAATATTTCGCCATTTGCGCAACTACTACCAATTAAAAGTCCTTCTCGAAGTTCGGTTATAACACTTCTTAGAATTCTAGGCGTTTTATATAAATATTTTGTATTAGCATAAGATACAATCTTGAACAAATTTTTTAATCCAACCTTATTTTTAACTAAAATATTAACATGATATAATTCTCCAAATTTATGAATATCATCTTTAGAAACCAAATTATTGATTTTATCCATCGTATCAATATTTCTATTTTTTAGATACTCCAACATTTTGTGAAAGATTAAAGCAGTAGCTTCAGCATCGTAATCACCTCTATGGTGACTTTCTTCATCAAATGGAACATTATATCTTTTAACAAGTGCGCTTAAAGAATGTCTTCCTGCATTTGGTTCTATAGCACGGGAAAGTTCTAATGTATCTAAAAGTGGATTTTTATATTCACCTAAATTGTATTTCTTATAAGCCATAGCTAGGAAAGATGAATCAAACTTAGCATTATGAGCAACCATTGGTAAGTTACCAGTCCAAGCAATAAACTCTTTTACTGCTTCTTCTTCGCTTTCACAATCCTTTAACATTTCATCTGTTATTCCTGTAAGTTCTGATATATGAGTTGCAAGTTTATGTCCTGGATTAATAAGCTTATCAAATCTATCAACTATAACACCATCATGAAGTTTAACGGCACCGATTTCAATAATTGAATCTTTGCCACCTGCATTAAATCCCGTTGTTTCAAAATCAAATACAACATAAGTATTATCTAACAAATTACTATTATCTGGTCTTATTACTAAATCAAGATCATCATCTATCATAGATAGTTCAACACCATAAAGTATTTTTATCTCATCTTTATGCTTGTAGCATTCAGGAAAGGTTTGAATTCCATTATGATCTGTTATGGCAATTGCTTTATGGCCAAAAGATACTGCTTGTTTTATTAAATCCTTTACTTCAACTACACCATCCATTTGACTCATCATTGTATGAGCATGTAACTCTACACGTTTTTCATCAGCATCGTCAACAATTTTTTCTTCTCTTGACTCTATTTTTTCAATATTTCTTGCATTAATTACAAAGTCATTATAGAAATTATTATTTTTTACATAACCATTTATTTTAAGCCACATTCCAGATTTAATTTTTGATAAAGTATCATTATATTCTTCTTCGGTTTTAAAAAACGCTCTGACATACATACTAGTTGATAAATCACTAAATTTTAATGTAAAACTATTTATACCTGCTTTAGTAGATGGCATAACTTCAAAAACATAACCCTCAACTGTTACATTATCAACTTCATAACTAATATCTTTTAATTTTACTATATTAGTATCAGTTATAGTTCTTCCAAATAAAACGTTAGGATTATCATCTTTAGGTAAAGACTTTCTATTATAATTTTGTTTTATAAATGTATCTTTTTTTTCTTCCACTATTACAGAATTTTCTTTCATTTTATTTAATTTTTCTTCAGTCGTTTTAGGTATCTCAATAACACTTTTTTTTATATCATCTTTTATTTTTTCTTTTTCTTCATTATTTTTCTTTACAATTACTTTAATATCGAATCCAAACCTATCATAATAGTCATTTATTTCTTCTAATTTAGAATTAATTATCTCTTCTTCTTTTTTATTATATACCTCTATATAATACGAATCATCTTTTTTTAATCTATCAAAAAACATATTATAATACATATTATTATTATTTAACAAAACAAGTATTTCTTTATAATATTCATCAATTTTAGTATTATCTGGATTTTTTGCTTTAACTCTTATTTTATAAGTATATTTTTTATTAACATAGTCTTCTAAAGATGTAATAAATTCTTTTAAAATATTAAAACTAAAATTAGTATCATTGCTTATTATAATATCCCAAATCTTTTTATCTTCAAAAACATTTATTTTTTCTATTTTAGCATTTTTAAATTCATCATAATAATCTTTATTAAAATTAATTTTATCAAGTAAATTTTTTAGTTTTTCATTCATAATGTTACTCCTTTTGTTATAATATTTCTTCTTTTTTAAACGTGTTATTTGTTTCTAATACTTTATGTTTATTTTTTATTATAAAACTTATAAATGAATACAAATCCATTAGTTTTAAATTATTGTCATATTTAATATCATCAAAATATATTCCATCATTACTCATTCTAGAGTCAAATTCCAAAGCATTTACTCCCATATACATCAAAAAATAAGGGTATATCTTATCTTTTATCGTTTTAATATTTTCTTTTCCAGTATTATATCTATTTTTACCACTTATTCTTGTATATAATTCATTATAAATAACAAGTTCTAATATAGCATCAACAATATCTTTTTCATTTGGCTTATAATCTTTATATTCATTTGCAAGAATTTTATAAATAGTAAAAATATAAAAACCAAGCACTTCGTTTTCTTTTAGTTTTTTTCCTAAAATAATCAATTTGTTTTTTAAATAAAACTCAATTATATTAATATCTTCATGGACAAAACAAAATGAATAATTAATATTTAAATCATATTTTAATAATTTGGTAAGTTCTTTTTTTAGTGATTTTTGATAATTATCATAATATTCAAGCATAGTTATTCGATATTTATTTGTTTCTTTTTCTAATTTTTTATATTCTTCGGTATTATAGAAGCTATTAAAAATAAAATCATCGTCTGGTATATAATCTTTTAAAAGGCTTATTATATTATCTTTTTCTTTAATTAAAAGAAAATAATCTTTTCTGTAGTGGCTTAAAAAATTAGTTTTAAAATTATCTAATTTAGATATATTATTCTCTCTACATAAAAGATACCACATTAAAAGATATTTATTTGTAATAAAATTAAGCCTCATATATACCACCATAATTAATATACCATTTTTATAATTTTTTTGAAAGAATATTTGAATTTTTTGTAAAAAAAGTGTGATTTTTACCGACACTTAATTTTCTGATAAAAAATATTAATAAGTTTGTTTTATTATATTTCTATTATATCTTTGTTAATAAGCTGATAAGTTGTTTCATAAATATTACTATTTGAACAATATTCCATTACTAGATAGTTATCATATTTACATAAGATTACTCCAATTGTTTTATTATGATATGATTTTTTTATATTTCTATCTATATAATTCATATAATATTCAATTTGTCCTATATCTTGTTTTTGTAGTTTCCTTATTTTTAATTCAATTACTACATAACTATTTAATTCTGTATTAAAAAATAACATATCACAGTAGCTTTCACCAAGTTTTACTTCTTTTCCAGCATATGTAAATCCATGTCCTAATTCAAGTAATATTTTTTCTAGTTTTTCTATTATTAATTCTTGAAGTAGTTTCTCACTTATTTTATCAATATTTCTTTCTACTTCTATATATATTGGATTTTTAAGCATATCGCTTATTGTTAAATCTTCTTCTTTTGTTATTATATTTATATTTTCTTTATCTTTTATACTTAGTCTTTCATAGGCATTACTTTTTATCATTTTTTCTAAAGCTCTACTTGATAGATTCTTTTTAATACAAATATTTATATAATAATTTCTTTTGT
>JAQXMG010000044.1 GCA_029012525.1 bacterium | reverse complement strand
AAGATTAGCTCTTGATCTTTCATTTAAAACTCTATCTGGATTATCTTCATACATTCTTTCTTCTTCTAAAATAATACCTTTTTCTTTAGCTACATTTTCATCTGTAATATATATATTAGTAACCCATTTTAAAAGATAATCTAAATTTTCACTAAATGCATTATTGCCAACGCAATAATAGTTAGTATATAAAATAGAAGTACAGGCATTTACACTAGTTCCAGATTTTGAATAGTAATCAAATGGACTAACATTGTTTTCTCTTTCGAATAATTTATGTTCTAAAAAATGAGCAACTCCAGATGGTGTTTTATAAATTTTTCCATCAACCATAAAATCAGTATAACAATTACCATATTTTACTCCTAAAGATATATTATAATTGTTTTTATTTTTTAAAGGAACTAAATAAACTTCAAAGCCATTATCTAATTTTTCATAATATAATTTTTCTTCAAAATTATTAATATTTATCTCTTTCATTTTTATTTCTCCTTTAAAAAGTAAATTGTATCAATTACTACCTTTTTAGAAACATTAATAATATCATCTTTGGTTATACTGTCAATCATTTTTTCTTTTATATTTATGGTATCTTGATCTAGATATTCTAAACTGAAATAGTATTCTGCAATAGAGCCTTGATAATCAGTAAATTCATTTAATAAACTTTTAATTAGAGTTTTACAATTATCTAAATGAGACATACTAAATTTACCAAGAGTAATATCTTTAATTTCTTTTTTAATTCCTTTTAATGCATCTTCATAAGAATTCTTATTGATACCAGTTTTAATTAAAATAATATTATCATTTTTATAATAAGATGATGATACATCATAAGCAAGTGATTTTTTTTCTCTTATATTTTTAAATAACTTTGACTCAGGAGAATTACCTAAAATCATATTATATAATACTGCCGTATATTTTCTTTCTTTTTCAGTTGGGTTTTTAATTTGGCATCCAATTAAAAGTTTTGACTGGCTAAAATTACTTTCTTCTTGTACCATTTTTGCTCTTTTTCTATTTGATTCGTAATAATTTTGAATTTGTTTTTTTGGCTTTTTTAATACCTTTAAAACTATATATTTATCAATTAATTTTTCTATTTCATAAAAATCTATATTACCCACTACAAATATATCAAGTATATTTTTATTAATAAAGTTATAATAATATTCTGTTAAATTTTCTCTTGTTATTTTTTCTAAGTCATTCATATAACCAGTTAAATTAAATGAGAATGCATTATCCTTACACATAATTTGTTTAATACTACTTTCAGCATAATAATCAGGATAATTTTTTAATTCTTCTATTCTTTCTTTTAAATAATCATAGGTAATGTTAAACATTTTTTCATTAAATAAATTATTTTCTATATTTGGATTAAAAATAATATCATTCATAAAAGCAATTGACTCTTCAAGAGATTGTTCATCGGTATACTTAGGATCAATAATTGAAAAGCATAATTCAGATAATATTTGACTCCCTATTCTTCTATTAGAAAAATTCATAGTTAAATTATACAATTCTTCTTGACGTATGCTTAAAAATCTTGTTGTTGGATATTTTTTACTTGATGATGCAAGTATCTCTGTCAAAAAATTTCTTATTGTTATATCCTCTTTTTTTATATTATCTCGAAAAACAAACTTAAAAAAAATCGTCTTGAAGTTTTCTGTTTTAATTAAATGCAAGTTATATGACAATTTATCAATTTTTCTATATTCCATTATCTCACCTCGTATTAATTATTATATACCAAATATCAAACAATTATAAAATACTGTCTAATGCCAAAGTTATTGCTTCGTCAAATGTTTTTTCACGTTCTTCACTACTCAATATTTCTTTTGATACTAAATTATCTGATACAGTTAAAATACTTGCTGCTTCTTTATTTAATTTATCTGCAATATAGAAAAGTGCAAAAGTTTCCATTTCAACACCTAAACAAAAATTTTCCTTGATTTTAGGGTTTTCATAGGTATTATAAAATAAATCAGATGTATTAATATTACCTATTCTTAGTTCAACATTTTTTTTCATCGCTGTTTCAATTATTTTTTTATTTAAATTTTTTGATGATGATACTAAATCAATATTTGATTTATCATACTGATATGAAAAATTTGACAAAGTAAAAGCTTTTTCTACTAAGATAATATCTCTTACTCTAATTTCATCATAATAACTACCACAAGAACCTAATCTAATTATTTTTTCTACTTTAAAGTCATTGAAAAGCTCGTAAGCATATATGCCCATACTTGGCATACCCATTCCTGATGTTGCTATAGTAACTAATTTATCCTTATAAAGTCCAGTATAAATTAAACTCAATCTAGTTTTATTTACAAGTACTGGATTAGTTAAATATTTTTCAGCAATATATTTAACTCTTAAAGGATCTCCAGGCATAATAACAGTTTTTGCAATATTTTCTACATTAGTATTAATATGTACACTCATATTTTTTTCTCCTTATTATTCTTCATCATATGAATTATCATCTTTTTCTAATTTTACTAAAACTTCACGTGGTTTAGAACCATTTTGTGGTCCAATTATTCCTCTTTCTTCTAATAAATCAATAATTCTAGCTGCTCTATTATATCCTAATTTAAATCTTCTTTGAAGAAGACTTGCACTTGCTTTACCTGTTGTTATAACAAATTCAACGATGTCATTGTATAATGGATCATCGTATTCTTCTTCATCATTGCTTACAGGATTATTTTTAATTTCTTGGTCTTTATCTTCAAGATTTAAGAAATTACCATCATAAATTGCTTTTTGTTGTGATATACAATAATCGACAACTCTACTTATTTCTTTTTCAGAAACAAATGCACCTTGAATTCTTTGTGGTACAATTTCTCCCATTGGAAGATATAACATATCTCCTTTTCCTAAAAGTTTTTCTGCTCCTGTCATATCAAGAATTGTCCTTGAATCTATGCTTGATGCTACAGAAAATGCAATACGTGATGGAATATTTGACTTAATTAAACCTGTAATAACATCAGTTGATGGTCTTTGAGTTGCAATAATTAAATGAATTCCTGCAGCTCTTGCCATTTGAGTAATTCTCATTATAGAATCTTCAACTTCTTTTCCTGCTACTAAAATTAAATCAGCAAGTTCATCAACTACAACTAATATATAAGGAAGTTTTTTCATTTTGTCTTCTTCACTAAATTTAAATTTAGCATTTTCTTCTTCAACATAATTATTATAACTTTCAATATTTTTAGTTTTTGTTTCTTCAAATAAATTATATCTTCTTTCCATTTCAGATACTGCTCTTTTTAATGCAACATTAGCTTTTTTAGGATCGGTTACAACTGGTGTTAATAAATGTGGTATTCCATTATAAACTCCAAGTTCAACCTTTTTAGGATCTACTAAAATAAGCTTTACTTCATCTGGTTTAGCATTCATAAGAATGGATATTAAAATACAATTGATACAAACAGATTTTCCACTTCCAGTTGCTCCTGCAACAAGTAAATGCGGAGTTTTATTGATTTCAGTCCATCTAACTTCTCCCATGATATCTTTTCCAAGAGCTGCTGTTACTAAACTTAATTTTTTATTTCTACTTCTTTTATTTAAATCTTCTAAAGTTTCTCTTAATGTTACAACTTGACTATTTTCATTTGGTATTTCAATTCCTATAGTGCTTTTACCTGGAATAGGCGCTTGAATTCTAACATCTTTTTTAGCAAGTGCCAAAGATATTTATCTATTTAAACTAAGTATTTTTGATACTTTAGTACCACTTTGAAGTTGTAATTCATATTGAACAACAGATGGTCCAATATTTACCTCGACAACTTTTGCTAAAATTCCAAAATCTTTTAATACTTCTGTTAATTTTTTAGAGTTACTTGCAATGCTTTGTTCTACATCATGTTTATTTAATTTTTGATTTTTACTTGGTGGGTCTAAAAGTTCTAAACTTGGTAAAATATAGTTTTTATTTATAGATACTTCCTCATTGATAATCTTAGATTCACCATCTTGATTAATTTTTATTGGAGATGGTTCCAATTCTTCTTTAGAAATAACTTCTTTATGACTTAACTCACTAATATCTTTTATTACTGTTTTGTTATCTTTTACTGCTTCTGAAAGTTCTTTTTCTTCTTTATACTCACTATTATTATTTATCTTAAATTTATCATAAGCATAACTATCTTCTTCTTTTTCATTAGTTGTTTTTTCAACTTTTTCTCTTTTTGGTATCATATCTTTCATTTTATCTTTAGCACTTGTTACAACATCATAAATAGAAAGTCCTGTAAATACCATAAATCCAGTTATAATTAAAACCCAAATAACAATACTTGTGCCATCAGCATCAAATAATTTATAAAATAAACTAGCAAATAAAGAACCAATTATTCCACCACCAGTATTTGCTAGTGTCATATCAAATATTCCTGTTTTTACCTGACTATTCATTATTCTACTTACACTGTCCATTAAATATTCAGTTGTTTCTGAAATGATTTTTGATGGATCAACATTTATTAAAACATATTCTTTGTGTAATAAAACTAAAACACCAATGACTATAAGAAAAATGCCAATCATTTTTGATGAGAAAAAGTTTGGTTTTTCTCTTTTTATTATCATATAAATACTAATTGCTAAAATAAAAAACAAAAGGAGAATGTAAAGTGATCCTACTAAAAACAAAGAAAATGATGCAATTGCTTTACCAACCACCCCATATTTTCCAATACCCAATACACTTATAAGCATTAAAATAACACCAATAAGTTCAGGATAATTCCAAATTGTCTTTTTAGTTTTTTCACTTCTTTTTTTATTTTTTGTCATATACATTCCTACTTTCAATATTAATACATATTAATTATAACACGTAGATAAAAATAATAAAACAAAATTTGTCATTTTTTTAAAAGTAATTTGTGGTTAATTGTCTTTTTTGATAAAACTTTTGTTTGTTACATGTTTTATCAAAAATTAAAAAACCTTATTTGGTTTTTAATTCTTTTATCTTTACTAAAATATCAGAAATATCTGATAAAAAATGTTCCTCATCTTTTTTTAATTCTATTAGTTTATCATCCAAGTTTAACTTACTTATATATTTTCTAAATATTTCACTTTCATCTTCATTACAATATCTAAGCAAATTATTAATTAAATCATATCTTTTTTCTTTATATAAATATGCAACAAATGGAATTTTACTAATACCATCAACTGATAAAGCAAATAAATATATATAATCAATATTTCCTGAATCCAATACAATTTTAGCATACATTGTTTTATCATTTATATTTATATCTCTTGCAAACAAATAACTATATTTAGTATTATTACTATCTATAATTACTTGTCCATTTTTACTAGGATCAATATTAGATACATTTTTAGCAAAAAGATAATTATATTCTAAATTATTACTTTTTATTACAATTTCTTGATGTTTAATCTTATTGCTATCATAAAATTCCTTTGCAAAAAAATATGATAAAGCATAATTATTAGCTTCTATAACTTCACTTTCAAAATTTTTAAGAACTTCATCTTCACCATATTTTTCTTTAAATTTAATTAGTTTTTCTTCTAAAATTTTTAGATTTTCTTCCATAAACCCACCCTCTACTATAAATAATTCTATTCATTGTAAAGTTATATATAACTTTACATCTATAATCATAATAACAATAAATAATTAATAAAGCAATATTTGCTTTAAAATATAATTAAAATATTTTATAATTGTTTTAGTGATTAATTATGAATAAAGATTTAATTTTAGAAAGATTAAAAAAATCAAAATTTAGAAGCAGTTTTACTCTTAAAGAAAAAGACATTTCTTATATCAATAAAAAAGGTATTAAAGAAATAGAATCTCATGCTTATTTATTTATAAAACAAAGACTTGCTCCAAAAGTAATTTTAAATGATGGCAAACAAACTCCAATGAAAGGTCATCCTGTTTTTATTGCTCAACATGCAACTGCAACTTGTTGTAGATCTTGCTTATATAAATGGCATAGAATAGATATGAATAAAGAATTAACCAAAAATGAAATAAATTATATTATAGATATTATAATGACTTGGATAAAACGTCATATGTAATTAATATTAAGATAAAAATGGTATAAATCGTATACCATTTTATAATCCTTTAAATTCATCATGAGCACTTGTTTTAGCTTTACTAATGTTTTTATCTTTTTCTTTATCATCAAGGACAATTATATCTTCTTTTTCATCTTTTTTTTCTTTTTTGTTATCATTCTTTTTTTCTTGTTTTATATTTTTGATATCATCGTCATTTAAAAAATCTTTACTTATCTTATTTTTTTTGTCTTTTTGCTTTTTGCTTTTATTACCTCTTGTTAATAAACTAATTATCAGAAAAATAGCTAAAACAAAAGTAGTACCACTAAAGATTAAAATAAGTTTATTAGCATTATCAAGTTTTAAATTTTGTTCTTCAAAATACTTTTGATCAAATATTTGAATTGTATTTTCTAAACTTTCATATAAATACCAATTATCATTACCTGTTGTACTATTTTTACCATAAATCAAATAATAATTTTCATTTAACTTATAAGCACTAACAATAACATCATTTATATTTATTTCTTCTTTAGTTAAATCTGGAATGATAACATCGTTATTTTCAATTAAATTAATTTTTAAATTACTAAATGATAATTCATTAAACAAAGTATAAGTGTTTAAATTACTATCATAAATATAAAGCTTTATAACGCCTTCTTTATTCTTTAATCCTATTAAAGTATAATTAGTAATATCACTTACAAAAGCTGGGATTTCAACATTATTAATATTTACAGTAATGTCTTCATAATTTTCAGGTCTTTCTAAACTTGATTTTCTTTTTACAACTGTATATTCTTCATTATCTATATTAACAACTATTGGGTTTTTATCTTCAACTACTACATTTACTGTATAAGTTTTAGTCGTTCCTTTTTCACTAGTTACAACTATTTTAAAGGAATTATCTCCTTCACTAACATTAAACTTACCTGTTCCTGTTATTTTTGCTTTACTATCTTCCTTAGTAGCATTTATCGTTATTTCTTCTACTTCACTTGGAACGCTTACAGTATAAGATGTAGTATTTTTATCAAATGCTTTGTCTAATTCATATCCAGAAACACTAAGACTTGATAGGTTATTATTAGTAGAATAAACAATAGGTTTTGTTGGTGTTACTTTTGATATAGTAACAGTTACTGGTGAGACAGTTGTTTTCATTTCTTTTTCATCAAAATCAATCATTCCATAAGCTTTAGCACTTATTGTTGTTGTTCCATTTGCTATTGCTTTAAATGTAAACTTTTTAGAACTACTTTTATTACCTGCATAATAAACACAATAAGCACCATTACAATTTGTTGTATCAGATGCACTTACAAATTTTACTTTTGAACTATCATAACTTAAAGTATACTCACAAGTTCCAATAGTACTAGAACTTTTACAATATACAGTTATTGTAAAAGTATTCCCAATTGTTAGTGATTTACTTGATGAATATATGTCAATAACACCTGTTGCTGCCAAACAATTTAATGGAACAAAAAATAATGTTAGCATTAAATATTTAATTATTTTTTTCATAATTTCCTCCTACTTCAATTTTATATATTTCAAAATATGTTTTTGAATTCTTAATAAATCAACTGCATTTACAGTTCCATCATAATTTGTATCACAAGCTTCTAAATATTCATTAGTTAATTTACTATAATTTAAAATGTGTTTTTGAATTCTTAATAAATCAAGAGCATTAATAATTCCATCGCCATTAGTATCACCTTTTATTACAATTACATAAGTTTTAGTAAAAGATTTTGTTGTTAAAGTGATTTTATCACCTGTTTTTAAAATACCTGATTTAGTTTTACCATCTTTATCAGTTATATTAATAGAAACATTTGGATATTCTTTATTTATTGAATCATTTAATGTATTTGTCGTTGTACTTTCTACAATGCCACTCATATATGTGTCATTTACTTTGACATCAATGTTTTTTAAAATATCATCTATTGTTATTTCTTCTTTGTTATCATTTGAAGTTTTAATAAAGGTTATTTTATAAGTTTTAGAATCTCCAGTTTCACTTGTTACAATAATTGATACTTCTTTTTCTAGTTCATCGTTAATTGTTATAGTACCAACACCACTTATAGTTGCTTTAGAACTTTCTGCTGTTGCACTTACATCTAACGTTTTAGTATCAGAACTAATATAGTAATTATACTCTAAAACATCACTATCAAATCCTTGAATTAAATTATTATTAACTTTTAAAGAACTTAAATCGTTATTTGTATCTCCAATAATTGGATGAGATGTAAAGTTACTTGGCATATCTTCATAAACAGGTATTAAAAAGGTAAAAGTTGTATTATTAAAATTAGTTCCATATGCTTCTTTATAAGTACTATATATTTCTAAGCTTTCACTTGAAGGTGCAATTATATTTGTCATATATTGATGAGTATATGGTGAATAATAAGCATTATAAGCAGTATTAAATTTTTGATAATACAAAGTATTTTGTTTTTTAGCGATATATCCTTGAGCAATAAATTTAGCACCATAAACAATAGCTTTTTCTCTAGTATCCCATGGTGTTCCTTCGTTATCATCAACTATTCCAGCAGCAGCAGCAAGACCTCTTGTTACTGAACTATTAGTATAACTATCTTCATAGGCACCAATATTATAATAATTATAATAGCCATCCAAATTCTTTCCACGATAAGTAAGATTGGAAACACTAGTTGCTGTTCCTGTTATAGCAGCATAAGTTGAACTAGTTCCACCTTCTTGTTTTACTCTTGATGCTAAATGAATTGGACTAACATTATATTTTTCAGCAGCCCCCAAAAAATATCCAGCATATTCATCAGTTTCAAGATAAGTTCCTGCAAAAACATTTTTAATCATATCTTTTGTATGACTTTCTTTATCATAAGTTAATTCTTCAAAAGCAAAAATATTTTTTTCTGTTAGATAATTAGTTGGATCGATAAAGAAAGCAACAACTGGTAAACTTGCAACATACCAATTGGGATTTTCTTTTACTACATTACTAGTACGATAAGTATTTTCTGTAGTTTGAATATAGTTTTTTCCAAGTTCATTATTTATTACAACATCAAATTTCTTATTAGTTTTATCTGCTTTAAAAATCCAGTTAGGATATTTTTTATGTAAATAAGTTAAAAATGGTAGATAACTTTCAGGAAAACCAAGAGATCTTAACTCTTCATAATAGGCTTCAGATGTTGATGTTACATCACTATAATAACTTACAAGTCTTTTTAAAATATAACCAGTACGATTATTATAATACGAAATTTTAACCCAATCTCCTGTTGTTTCTAATACTTTCACATCAGTACCTAAATATATTTTTTCAATTGCTGTTCCATTAGGATTTTTTCTAACAGTTGCATAATTTTCATTTACTCTAGCATTCCAAGATGCAGTAGTATAATAATTATTATCATAATTTACAACTTTTACACTTACATAAGTACTACATACATAATAATTAGTACTTCCATTGTAATTAACTTGATAAAAGCCATCACTACAACCAGTACCTTTATGTTTATCAGTGCTAACTAAAGTAACACTAGTACCATAGGATAGTAATTTTTCTTTTCCATAATTTGTTCCTGGGCCTTTTCTTAAATAAACTCCATCACTATCATTTACAGTTGCCGTAATTGTAGTAGTTAAAGCATTTACATCTATATAAACAAAATTAGTTATTAAAATTGTAATAATTAAAATTATATTAATTAATTTTTTTAGCATTTCATCACTTCCCTACTATTGTCATACACATTAATTATAACAAAAAACGACAACTAAATATAGAAATAATTTTAATTTTATGAATAATTTACACTACAATATCATAATTTTTATAAAAAATACTTGATACAACAATAACTAAATGATATAATTAATTTACAACATTTATTTGGGGCTATAGCCAAGCGGTAAGGCATGGGTCTGCAAAACCTTGAGCACCAGTTCAAATCTGGTTAGCCCCTCCAATATGAATTTAAAAGAACTTGAAAAAGGTTCTTTTTTATGTTATCATGTATATGGATGGAAGAAATTTAATAAAATAATAAAGGAACACTTAATATTGTAATGCTTAGTGTAGCCATAAAGTTATGCCCACCTAAATCAAAGCTTGAGTTAGGTGAATTATTTTTATATTAATACTATAAATAACAATATTAAAAGAATACTACTTTTCATATTTGCAGTATTCTTTTAATTTGCAATTATCACACTTAGGATTTCTTGCAGTACAATAATATCTACCAAATAAAACAAATTGATGATGAAGTTTACTCCACGAATTTTTATTAAAATGTTTTTTTAATTTTTCTTCTACTTTTAAAACATCATCTTTTTCAGTTGCTAATTTCAATCTTTTAGATACCCTAAAAACATGAGTATCAACCGCAAAATTAGGTTCATTAAATAATACACTTAAAACAACATTAGTAGTTTTTCTACCTACCATAGGAAGACTTTCTAAAATTTCCCTGTTGTTTGGAACTTTACCATCATATTTTTCATATAATTCAGTTGCAATCTTTTTAACGCCAAGAGATTTTTTCTTATAATTACCAAGTTCTCTTATAATGTCTTCAATATCATTTATATCAGCATCTTTAAGTTTTTTTAAACTAGGATATTTATTAAATAATTTACTTGTAACAAAATTAACTCTTTTATCAGTTGTTTGAGCGCTAAGCATAACTGCAATTAATAGTTCATAATCTTTATTAAAATTTAGTTCACATTTTGGATTTGGAATTAATTCATCTAAATATTTTTCTATATTTTCTTCTTTAATCATTATCATCTAACCAATCATAATCAAAAAGTTTTACTTCTTCTTCCTTTTTAGTATTTTTCTTCTTAATATCACTTGCTTTAGTATAACCTTTTTTACCCCATTCATATAAAATTTTATCAATATACTTTAAGTTAGTAACTCCATTTAAAACAGCTTCTTTTAAGGCTTCTTTTATTAAATCACTACTTATATTTGAATCAATCCAACCTTTAATAGTTTCGCATTCAATTGGTGAAAGAGTTCTTCCAAATTCTTTTTCAATTGTTGAATAAACATTTTTTTCAAGTTTTTCCATTTCTTTTTCTTTAGTATCTTCAATCTTTTCAATAGTTAAATCCATTAATTTTACATAAAGTAGATCAATATCTAAATATTCACACATCATACCACTACTATTTTTTATAACATTCATTTCAATTAATTTTTTTTCAGTTAAACTACTAACAAGTTCCATAACTTCAGTTATTTCCATATTCAATTTTTGACAAAACAAAGAAACATCAAATAAAATCTTAGAACTTGATGAAGAAAGATATGATAAAAAAATTAATTCCTTATAATTAATATCTAACTTTTTCATATTTTTTAATAAAACATAAGGAATTACAATATTTTGTCCTTTAATTATATCTAAAATATTATTTGTTTTCATACTACTAACGTTCCTTTCTTTTATATAATTTAGTTTATCATAAACTTAAAAAAAAGAACAATACTTTTAAATATTATTTAAACTTATTTATAAAAAATATTTATGATAAAAATAGCCATTTTTTCATATAATTAATTGGTGATATTATGTTCTTTAAGAAAATAGATACTAGAATTAAATATGTAATACTAATTGCCCTACTACTTTTTTTTATAATATTTTTAAAAATATTTTATATTCAAGTTTTTGAATACAAAAAATTAAGTACATTAGAAGATGAACTAATTAGTAGAGAACTACCAATTGTCGCAGAACGAGGAAGAATTTTAGATAGAAATGGCATTGTTTTAGCGAATAATCTTACTACTACATCTCTTATTGTAATACCTAATCAAGTTGAAGATAAAGAATATACTGCAAAAGTTATAAGTAAAATACTTGACGTTTCTTTTGAAGATATATTTGCTCATGTAACCAAAAAAGTATCTATTGAAAGAATTCATCCTGAAGGAAGAAATTTAAGTTTTGATATTGCTGATAAAATATCAAGCTATAACTTGCCTGGTGTTTATTTAGTTAAAGAATCAAAAAGATACTACCCTTATGGTAATATGTTATCACATGTTTTAGGTTTTACCGGAAGTGATAATCAAGGCTTGTCAGGTGTTGAATTATTATATGATGATTATTTAAAAGGCACGAATGGATTTATAAAATACTATAGTGATGCTAAAGGCAATAGATTAGAAATGAGTGAAGTTTATGAAAAACCTACCAGTGGTATGGATATTAATCTAACTATAGATTATAAAGTTCAATCATCTATTGAAAGAGAATTAAATAATATAGTGGATATGTTTAATCCAGATGGAGCTTGGGCTATTGCAATAAATCCTAATACTGGAGAAATTTTAGGTATGGCATCAAGGCCTGATTTTAATCCTAATAATTATAGAAATTATTCTGAAGAAGTAATAAATAGAAACTTAGCAATTTGGAAAACCTATGAACCAGGTTCTACTTTTAAAATAATAACGACTGCTGCTGCGGTTGAAGAAGGAGTTGTAAATTTAGAAAAAGATACCTTTTATGACCCAGGAAAAGTTAAAGTAAGTGGAGCTACTATTAGATGTTGGAAAAGTGGCGGCCATGGTGCTCAAACATTTCTTCAAGTATTTGAAAATTCATGTAATCCAGGTTTTGTTTCAATGGGATTTAAATTAGGAAAAGAAAAATTATTTTCATATATTGATTTATTTGGATTTGGTGAAAAAACAGGAATTGATCTCAATGGTGAAGCAACAGGAATTATTTTTGATTTAGATAATGTAAAAGATCTAGAACTTGCAACAACTGCTTTTGGTCAAGGTGTTAGTGTTACTGCTCTTCAACAAGTTGATGCCGTATCAGCTATTGTAAATGGAGGTTATCTATTACAACCATATATTTTAAAAAGTATATCTGATAGTAATACAAATACTACTTATTTAGAAAATAAAACGACAATTATAAGAAAAACAGTTAGTTCTAATACAAGTAAAATTCTTCGTATGGCTTTAGAAAGTGTTGTTGCCAATGGTGGTGGTAAAATGACTTACATCGATGGTTATAGAGTTGGTGGAAAAACAGGTACAGCTCAAAAGGTTGAAAATGGTAGATACTTAGAAAACAATTATATTATGAGTTTTATGTCTGTACTTCCAAGTAATGATCCAAAAGTGGTATTTTATCTTGCAATTGATAATCCTAAAAAAACAGCCCTTTTATCAAGTTATACCACTACTCCATTTGTAAGAAGAATACTGCTTGATTTAATTACCATCTTAGATATTGAAAAACAAGATGATCAAAAAGAAAAAGATTATGAATGGTATGATAAAAAATACTATGAAGTAGAAAATGTTATTGGAAAAACAAGAAAAGAAGCTAAAAAACTTTTAACAGGATTTGATATAGAATTTATTGGTAATGGTGATATAGTAGTTGAACAATCTCCAAGTGCTGGTGAAAGATATTATGAAACAGGCAAAATTAGATTAATTACTGAATAAATTAATATGTAAACTAACAAAAATAACTATAAAAAAAATAATAATTATAGTATAATTAACATGTATAGGCGAGGTGTTTAATATGTTATTATTAACTAAAGTAGTTTTATCATTAATGGTTGGATTTTTAACGTCAGTAGTTTTTGGAATTGTTCTTATTCCATTTTTGAAAAAACTAAATTTTGGTCAGAGAATTGGCGATTATGTTGGAGAAAATCATAGAAAAAAAGAAGGAACTCCAACTATGGGAGGATTAATTTTTATAATTCCCACCATTCTTACTATTGTTTATCTTTGTTTAACTGACAGAATAGAATTTACCTATAACTTAGGAATTGTTCTTTTGGTATTTGTTCTATATGCTTTTTTGGGATTTTTAGATGATTTTTTAAGTATCAAACGAGGGAAAAACGAAGGACTTACAATTTCTCAAAAGTTCTTTGGTCAAATTGTAATTGCACTTTTATTTTTCTATATTTATATGAAATACGATGGAGATACAACATTTGTCGTTTCTACTTTAAATATTAATATTGAACTGGGATTCTTTTATGGAATATTTATTCTTCTTTTACTTGTTGGATTTAGTAACGCTGTTAATTTAACCGATGGTTTGGATGGCTTAGCAGGAGGATTATCAGCTATTTCCTTTGTTGCATTCGCTCTTATTTCTTTATTTATTGGACAAGAAGATATGGGAATATTTTGTTTCATCTTAGTAGGAACTCTATTTGGATTTTTAATGTTTAATGCCTATCCTGCCAAAGTGTTTATGGGCGATACTGGTTCTCTTGCTTTAGGTGCTGTATTTGCCACTATTGCCATTTTAACAAGACGTGAAGTAACGCTTTTAATTGTATGTTTCCCTTTTGTATTTGAAACTCTTAGTTCAATTATTCAAATCGGATATTATAAACTAACGAAAAAACGAGTTTTCTTAAATTCACCTATTCACCATCACTTTGAAAAAAAAGGATTTGCAGAACCTGATATTGTTAAAGCATTTTATTTATTCGGTATTATCTTCTCACTTCTTGGCATATTCTTTGCAGTTTGGATATAAAATATATTA
>JAQXMG010000043.1 GCA_029012525.1 bacterium | reverse complement strand
ATCATATAATTGGCAACTTCTTCCAGGGACAAAAGATTGGTGAAATTCATCGCTTATAGCATATAATAAGCATATAATTATAGATAAATAAATTGATTTAGATTTATTATTATTTAGATTCATTAGACAAGTATAAGATATAATAGAATTTTTTAAAATACCAGTAAATTCTTAATTAGTATTCTTTTTGCGAATTTAAAAATTTTTTTAATATAGAAATAATTATTTTTGGGTTTATGCTCTTTATCATTAGAATATTATTATATGAAATTGGTTTTATAATAAACCCTATTACAAAATTAGAAAAAATTTGTGTTAATAAAGATGCAAAAGCCGCACCATTAATTCCATACATAGGAATTAATATTAGATTGATAACAATGTTTAATAGTGCACCAGATAAATTTATTATCCATAAAAATTTTTGCTTTTTCTCTGCCATTATCCAAATATTTCTAATTGTTCCAAGATAAGAAAAAGTAGAAAACCATACTATTATTCTAAGAGAAATAATTGATGGATAATAATTCGTTCCATACATTATTCTTATAATTAAAGGAGCAATAATGGTAGTAAACAATGATACTATTAATGAAAAGTATATAATTATCGAATATATTTTAATCATACTTTTTTCATATAATTCTTGTGATTTATTTTTGTTTTCAAAAATAATTGGTCTAGTAGAATCAATTATTGCTGCAAATACAAATGCAAACATTGTAGCACAAGTAGTTGCTGCTGAATAGTAACCAACATATTCATTACCTATCATAAGTTTAATCATAATTTTATCAGTTTGAGCAAATACGGCAACCATCAAACTTGAAATTATGTAATATTTACTATTATTAAATATTTTTTTTCCAGTTTCAAGTGAAAACGATAATTTATATTTTGATTTTTTATAATAAATAAAACATAGCATAATATCAATTAATAGATAATCAATAGAATGAGATAATGCAAACCAATAAACACTTTTTTGATTAATTAATAAGTATACTTGAAATATGGTAACAATTATGTAAGAAATAAGCATAGCAATAGAAGAATATTTTGAAAGTAATTTTGCTTGAAACCAATATTGAATCATTTCTATTGCCTGAAATAATAGTAACATTCCATATAATAAAGTTACAATAAAAGTATCAAATTCATTTGCATTAACGAACAAAACAAATGCTAGTATACCAATTAAACATAATAATCCAGATAAAAAGCACATAATCATTGAGGTCCCTATTATTTCCCCTTCATTTTTTTCATCATTAACAATTTCATATACTAATGTTGAATCCAAACCTAATTTCATTATTGGCGTAATAAATGTCACTAAACTTGCAGCATAGCTTATTAGTCCATAATTAGATGGTCCTAAATATCTAGCAGTAAATATAGTAATCAAAATAGTTAATATAGCTTTAATCAACTTGCATGAAATAATCCATCCTGCATTTTTTACAACTTTTATATTCATTTTTTAACCTATTTTAAACTTTCTTTTTATTACTCTAATTAAAATATTATTTGGAACAATATACCAGGCATAATACAAAAAAGTAGCATTAAAATTATTTAAAATGAAAAAGTTTTTTTTATCTTTTTTTCGTATTTTATTAATATAATCAACAATAAAATCATAATCTTTTTTGCTTGAAATTTCATCTTTTATGCAAGAAATATAATTTTTAATTTTTATATATTCAAATGCTTTTTTTTGTGAAATATTATGGCACATTTCAGAACATTTTTTATTTATTTCATATAAAATATTATACTTATTACTTCTGTATTTATGAGATAGTGATTCTTCATTAATATATCTTAGGTTATATATATTATAATTTAAAAATTCAATTTTATTAGCAAAATTTAAATATGAAATATTAAATAATAGGTCTTCGGCTAATGAATATTTTTCATCAAAGTATATTTTATTCTTTTTTAGAACATCTGTCTTATAAAATTTATTATGTGGGCCATTTATTATTTCTTTTTCTATAAGAAAAGGTACACTTTTTTCTTTTTGTTCTATTTTTTTTAATTTTAAAAAAAACTTATTGTTATTTATATTAATACCATAATCACTGCCATTTTTTTCAAGAATATCAATACATGTTGCATAATTATTAAAATTTACTAAATCATCAGAGTCTACAAATGAAATCCATTTTCCTCTTGCATTATCTATTATCTTGTTTCTTGCAGCAGAAACCCCAGAATTTTTTTGATTAAAAATAACATAATTTTTAAATCTAAATTTTTTACATATTGATAATGTATTATCTGTCGATCCATCGTTAACTATTATTATTTCGAAATTTAGTTTCTTTTCTTTTTCAAAGCAATGCAACAATTCAGCAATATAATTTTCTGAATTATAAGCCGGAATTCCAATTGTTAAACTAATTTCTTTCATATTAATTACCTCCCATAAAATAATAAGGAATTATATTGGCTTGTTTTAAAACATAAGCGGACAAAACAAATTTTGTTATTATTAAGAAAATAATAATAATATAATTTAACAATTTATTTTTATTATTAAAACAGGATGAAGGAATTGATCCTAATAAAAAGATGTCAATTATTTTAAAATATGTAGAAATTCTTTTTACAAATGGACTAAAAAAACCTGTAATAGATAATATTAAAGCAAAAATATAAATATAAATATATACACTGTTTCTTTCATCGTTTTTAATAATGCGCTTTTTAAAATGTAATATATAAAATAAAATAAGTAAATCCAGGAAAAAGGAATAATTGTTAAACGAAACTCCTTGATAATTTAAGTAAGTCATATATTTATTAAATAAAGAAAAATGTCCCAATAATGTAATTACATTTTGAAAATTTATACTTAATATAATCATTAATATTAAATATAATGCCTTGTTTTTAAATTTTGAAGTAGTAAAAATAAAATATAATGGTATGCATAAAAATGCTGTTGTATGACATAAACCAGCCAAAAGTACAAAAATTAAATATTTTTTTAAATTTTTTTCATTTATGTATTTATAAGCAAAGAAAATGATACTTACTGCTAGCATTTGTCTAATGCCATTAAAATTTGATGTAAAATGTAAAAATAAATAACATAAATAAGCAAAACTTCTACTATTTTTATTAATATTTTTTAAACCTAAAAAAATAAAAAATAAACTCAAAAAATTGTATATGAAAATTAATGATTGAAATCCAGTTAAATGCGATGAAATGATTGAAATAATTTTAAAGCCAACGTCCGCATAATTTTTTGTTAGATACATATAATAATAATCTTGAAAATCTGTTCCAACATTGTACCTTAATCCGCCAATTAAACATGGAATAATAAAAGATATTATTAAAAATACTTTCTTATTATATTTGTTGTATAAAGCATATAAAAAGAATGATACTAAAAATGAAATAATATAAAAAATTAAACTCTCAAAGTCGCTCATAAGTTATTCATCCCCTTTATACTGTTTACTTTAAATCATAAATTTCCTTATAATCATTTATTATATTTTCAATATAGTAAAATTTACTTTTTTTCTTATTGTTTTTTGAAATCTTTGACCATTCATTTTTGTTATTTTTTAAAAATATAATTTTATTTATAAAGCCATCAATATCATCTTGTTGTAATATAAAACCATTTATATTATCTTCAATAAGATCTTTCATACCCCTACAATTAAGCACAACAACTGGTATACCGCAGGCAAAAGCTTCAATTATGTTTACTGGCAAACCTTCTCTTTTTGATGCACTTACAATAATATTTGTTACATTTAATAATTCTGGAATGTCATCACGATGCCCAAGAAAATGAATATTATTATTCAATTTTTTCTCTTTTACAATATTTTGATAATATCCATTTAATTCATCACTTCCAACTAATAGTAGATGAATATTATTATCAATTTCTACGATTTTTTTCATGCAATTTATTAAAAATAATTGATTTTTATTTTTGTCCATTCTAGCAACACATGTTAATATGAAAGCTTTTTTATTAACTCCCAGTTTTTTTATTATATTTTCTTTATTTTTCATGCCCAATTTAATATCAAATTTATTCTTATCAATACCTACACCTGGGACATATTCTATGTCTTTGCATTTTTTAAATTTCTTTTTTGCTAATTTATAATCTTCCATATTAATAGTTATTAATGAATCAGTATATTTAGACAACAATTTTTCTACTGGATAGAATAATATCCAATTTTTTAATGGAGCTCCTTTGTAAAAATGAAATCCATGGGCTGTATAAATTATTCTTATCCCATATTTTTTTCTTGCTGCTTTAGCTGCTAATCTTGCAACAACACTTCCCATTGGTGTATGACAATGAATTATATCATATTTTTCTTTCTCAATTATTTTTTTTAAATTAAAAATTGCCTTTATATTATCCAATTTAAGTGGATTTCTCTTAATTTGAATTTGAATTTTTTTGTCACAAAAATTATTCACATTTTTACTATCACCAGTAGCTACACTAACTTCATATCCATTTTTTTTAAACATTTCTAAATATGGTAAATGAAAAGCATTAATATGTCCCGTTATTGTAGCAACAAATAAGACTTTTTTCATATTCTAACTTCCTTTATATTTATTTTCAATA
>JAQXMG010000042.1 GCA_029012525.1 bacterium | reverse complement strand
TTACATTAATTAAACCGATTATATTTGGTACAATTTTAAAACCACCAACATTATATCTAGGATTTTCTTCATCACTAGTATTTCTTTTTAATATTTTATTCATTTCTATAATCATTGGTTTTGATAGAGTTTCATCTATATTATCTAACATATAATTAAATAATTTAAAATGATTTTTCGATTCTATTAAATCATCTAACTTAATTAAATCATCACTTTTAGGGATAAAAGATGAGGTATCAAATATTGCTTCAGTTTGATCACTAGTTAATCTACTACCTTCAATTTTATTTGAATTATAAGAAAAATTAACTTGTGAATAATGATATATATTACCCTTAAATTTAGATTCTTTTTGTTTAATTAATTCATTTTTAATTTTATTTACATCCATGATTTAATTATCATCTACTTTCTTTTGTTATTTAAATAACAAAACATTTATATTATTAAATTATACTATAAAAATTATAAAATAAAAAGACACGAATTGTGTCTTAGTTATACCATGTGTTTTTAATATTAACATTACTACTATTTGGTTCTGGATTAGGAAGATCAACATTTATAATCGTAGGCATTTTAAATGAAACACCAGTAGCAAGACAAGTTCCAGGATAAAGCATTTTTAATCTATCTACATTATAACCTGCAACATTAGGTAAAATTGATGAAACAAAATTTAAATCATCCTTGTGAAACATTTTAAAAATTAAAAAGTTACTTGCTTGCGAAATTGTTACTTCACTAAGTTCTGATGGTCTTTGAGAAATAAGACCTAAAATTACTCCATACTTTCTTCCTTCTTTAGCAATTCTATCAAAAATATTATATCCTAAAAGTTTAGTATCTATATCGTTTTGAACATATCTATGAGCTTCTTCTAAAATAATATGAATTGGAAATTTAGCTCTAGGATTAAGTTCAGTTGCAAAATCAAACAACCATTTTGAAAGAATTTTAACTATTACTTTAGCAAATCTATCATCAAGAGAATTAATATTAAAATTAATAACTTGATATTTTTTGTTATCACTACTCATTAATAATCTACAAACATATTCATTCCTATCAATTATATCTTTATATACAAAATACTCTTTAGAAGGACTTTTTATTAAAGCATCAAGTCTTACTTTTAAAACATTTGCATAGTCAAACACTTTATCACTACTTAATATTCCTTCTGAAATAAGAGCAAATTCTAATGCATTATAAAAGTCTTCTATAGTGTAATATTTTTTTATAGATGCTTTTTTATAATCCAAAGACATCCTAACAAAACTTTCTAAATAATCACATACAAGTTCAATGTCCTGAATTTTACCAGTTTCATTTATATACAAACATTGTTTTAAAGTAAGAGTCCATCCTCCTCTTTTTAATTGTTTATCTAAATAGATATCTTTAGTATTAAACTTTGATAATACTGATACTATCTGAGTTCTAATTTGTAAATTACTATTATTATAAATAATGTCAAGTAAACATCTTGCAATTATATCATTTTTATACTCTAATACTCTATCTGGTTCTTCTGCAAAAATAGATACTAAACTAAGTGCTTTATCAATAATTGAAATTTGTTTTTTTTCTTCAGCTTGAAGTAAAAGAGCAATATCATCAGTACTTAAAAGATAAAAAGGAAGTGCCAAATGATTATCATTACTAGAAAGATCCGTTGTTATTAATCTGTAATTTAAATCACCAAATTTTCTACTTATATTAGTAAAACAATTTCGATATTCTCCATAAGCATCAAAGATAAAAATATTACTTTTAAATGGTGAACTATTAGATTCATAAAATATTTTTTGAATTAAACTTGATACTGCATATGATTTTCCGCTACCAGTATTACCAAGTACTGCAAAATGATTACTGAAAAACTTATTAATATCAATTCCTATCCTATATTTTTGATAAATAGAACTACATCCTAAACTTATATTAGATGAATCTTCACTATAAATAATATCAAGTTCTTGTTCAGTTGCTAAACTAATAGTTGATTTAAAAGATGGCTTTAATAAATCACCAAAAGTAAATTTATTATCGTCAATATATCCTAAAAGATATGAGTATATAATATTATCTTTTATTGAATAAATTTCTCCAATAAATTTTTTATCATCATTAAAAATTACGTATTTATTAATCAAATTATCAACGCTATAAATATTTAAATCCATTTTAAAAGTTATATAACCATTATCAATAGAAATAATTTTACTTTCATTTTGCATTATTTAACACCCTCTTATTCTATAAATATATTATCATATTAGTTTTAAAAATTCAATTAAAAAAGAAGCAATTATTTTGCTTCTTCTACTGCTCTTGTTTCCCTAACAACTGTAACTTTAATTGTTCCAGGATATTGCATTTGTTTTTCTATTTTTTCTTTTAACTCTCTTGCAATTCTATGGCTTTCTAAATCGTCTACTTCATCAGGTTTTACTAATACTCTTAGTTCTCTTCCTGCTTGAAGGGCATAGCTTTTTTCAATACCTTTAATATCATTTGCCATTTGTTCCAATTGTTCAAGTCTTTTAATGTAATTTTCTAATGAATCGTTTCTAGCTCCTGGACGTGATGCTGATAAAGCATCTGCAATTTGCACAAGTACTGAAATAATATTTGTTGTTTCAGTATCACCATGATGTGATGCTATTGCATTTATTACAATTTCATTTTCATGACTTTTTTTGGCAAGATCAACGCCAATATCAACATGGCTTCCTTCTATTTCGTGATCAATTGCTTTGCCTATATCATGAAATAATCCAGCACGTTTTGCAAGAGTAACATTTTCGCCAAGCTCAGCTGCCATAATACCTGCTAAATGACCTACTTCAATAGAATGACTTAGAGCATTTTGTCCATAACTTGTTCTAAATTGAAGTTTCCCTAGAGTTTCAGTTAATTCTTTACTTGCTTTTGGAATACCAAGTTCAAATAGAGCATTATTTCCATATTCCATGATTTTTTCTTTCATTTCTTTTACTGTTTTATCATAAATTTCTTCTATTCTTGTAGGATGAATTCTACCATCCTTAATTAAAGATTCAATGGTTATTTTAGCAATTTCTCTTCTTAATGGATCAAATGATGATATAACTATAGCTTCTGGTGTATCATCAATTATTAAATCAACACCTGTTATGGCTTCAATAGTTCTTATGTTTCTTCCTTCTCTTCCGATAATTCTTCCTTTCATTTCATTATTTGGAAGTGAAATTGTTGATACAGTTTGTTCATTAGAAACTTCTGCAGAGTATTTTTGCATTGATAAAACAAGTAAATCTTTTGCTTTTTTGTCTGCTTCTAATCTTGCTTCTTCTTCACGATCTTTAATATAAGATGTAATTTCAGTAGACATTTCTTCTTCTACTTTTTGCATTATTATTTCTCTAGCTTTTTCTTTTTCTAAGCCACTTATTTTTGATAACATATCAATTTGTTCTTGCTTTAGTTTTTCCACTTCTGCTTGATCGGTTTGAACTTTAACTAGCTTTAAAGAAATTTTTTCTTCACGTTCATCAAGTAATTTTTCTCTTTTTTGAAAAGTCTCGTCTCTTTTATCCATATTTTGTTCTCTTTGGATAAGACGATTTTCTTGTTCTTTTAAATCTTCTTTTTTTTCTTTTATTTCTTTATCAAGTTCTAATTTTAATCTATGAGCTTCTTCTTTAGCTTCAAAAATCATATCTCTTTTTGCTTTTTCAGCATCTTTTTTTGATTTTTCTAACTCTTCTGCTATTTCTTTTTTAATTTTTTTATTTCTCAAATAAATCATAAAAAGAGTAATAGCGCCACCAAAGATTAATCCTATTGCGACAAGTAGAATGGAAAGTAATAAATTATCCATTATATTCCTCCATTCCTTTTATGTTAAATAAATATTAAATTAACATAACTTTATTGTAGAATTATTAGAGAAATAAGTCAAGAAAAAAAATGCCAGAAAAATTTCCAGCACTTTTAAATAAAGATTATTCTTGTTCTTCTAGTTCCATTTTTTCGTCATCATAATTAACTTCTTGTTCTTTTTTGCATTTTTCACGCACTTTTTGTTCTAATTCATCAAACAACTTTCTATTTTGTTTTAACATAAGTCTTACATTTTCTTTACCTTGACCAATTTTTTCGCCATTATAAGAATACCAAGCCCCACTTTTATCTATTATATTAAATTGAGTAGCTAAATCTATTACTTCACTTTCTTTAGAGATACCTTCGCCATACATAATTTCAACATTTGCTGTTTTAAATGGTGGAGCAACTTTATTTTTAACTACTTTAATAACAGTTCTATTACCAACAACATTTTCACCATTTTTTATTTGTTCAGCACGTCTTACATCAAGTCTTATTGTTGAATAAAATTTTAAAGCACGTCCTCCTGGTGTTGTTTCTGGGTTACCAAACATAACACCAACTTTTTCTCTTAATTGGTTAATAAAAATAGCTGTTGTTTTAGTTTTATTAATTGTTCCAGATAGTTTTCTTAATGCTTGTGACATAAGTCTTGCTTGAAGTCCAACATGACTATCTCCCATCTCGCCTTCAATTTCTGCTTGAGGAACAAGAGCTGCTACTGAATCTATTACAATAATATTTACTGCTTCACTTCTTACCAAAGCTTCACAAATTTCTAATGCTTGTTCACCAGTATCTGGTTGAGATAATAATAAATCATTAATATTTACTCCTAATTTTTTTGCGTAAACAGGATCAAGTGCGTGTTCTGCATCTATAAATGCTGCCCTTCCACCAGTTTTTTGTACTTCTGCTATTGCGTGTAATGCAACAGTTGTTTTACCACTTGACTCTGGTCCAAATATTTCAATAATTCTTCCTTTTGGATAACCCATAACACCAAGTGCTAAATCTAAATTCAAAGATCCAGTTGAAGTTGTTTCAACTTCCATATGAGGATTTTCACCAAGTCTCATAATTGAACCTTTTCCAAATTGTTTTTCGATATCCGCTAATACTTGATCTAAAGTTTTATCGTGTGTATCTTTTTTTGCCATAAAATTTCCTCCATTCACGTTTTAATTGTAAAACAAAAAATCCAACTTGTCAATAGTTTTTTCAAACATTTGTTTGTTGGATTTTATTGGATAATTTTTTTTATAAAAATTCACTTAAAATAACTTTTTTATTTATTTTATAATACTCATACATCGAAATAAGTGACATTATTGTTCCAAAATACAAGAAAAATGATGAAACTTTAATACCAATAAGTTCAAATGGTAAATTATAGAAAAAAGTAAGTACCATACCAATCATTAAAGATGCTGTTTTTAATTTACCAGAAAATATTGCAGCTTGTTGTGTTCCTTCTTTAGCAACACATAATTTTATAGCATCTACTATTATATCTCTTACAATAATAATAACAGGAATAAATGGTGATATAAAACCTTGAGTTGCAAAAATTATAAGAACTGAATTGACTAAAATTTTATCAGCAATAGCATCAATCATTTTGCCAAAATTAGTAACCTCTTTTCTTTTCCTTGCAATACGACCATCAAAATAATCAGTAATACTTGCAAAAATAAAGATAATTCCAGCAATTATATATCTTAAATCAATCAAAATATTTTTATACAAAATTTGAGGAAATGCAATATCAAACCTGTAAAATGGAAATAAAAGCAAAATAATAATTACTATTGCAAAAATAATTCTTAAAAAACACAATTTTGTTGGTACATTAAATTTCATAAAATTCTCCTAACCTAATATAAAATTTCTTACTATCATATACATAAGAATTAATATAATTATTAAAACAATACAAAGTATTATTACAATATTTTTATCTTTTTTATAATTATAATCAAGACCAGTAGTATATGGAGATTTTATTTTTTTTTCAATCTCCTCTTCTTTTTTTGTATTTTCTATTCCCTCTTTAATATCGTATACTGATATTTTTGATGTTTTTGAAAATACATAATCTTGATATTCTTCTAAAAGTTCTTGTTCATCAAGTCCTAAATATTTAGCATATAATTTTATAACATCTTTTAATTCTAATATATCTTTAAAAACTCTATCGTTTCCTTCTTCTAAATTATCAATTAAAACACTATCTATTTTCAAATCGCTAGAAACTTCTTCAATTGTAATTCCTATTTCCTCTCTTTTTTCTTTAAAGATATCTCCAATTTCTTTCATGATATATCCTTTCTTTTATTAATTAACATTTAATAAGCCATGTTCTGTACCGAAAATTCGGTGGCAAACATTTATCTATCAATAATGATTCTAAAATCGGTTCATTTTCCTATTTAGATTCCCCTACCAAAATTTGGGTTTCTCACTTGTGGGGTTTACCCGTTCCACTCCTACTATTTCTAATAAGACTCGTCTCTATGGCACTTTATACATCTTTAACCATGCTATAAAGTTTAGGTTAAAGACGCGCCGTTAAGAATTAATCTTACCTTAGGTTATTTTTTTCCTAAGCACAAACACTAAAAGCATCTCAGCTTTTGTGAGCATGGACTTTCCTCTACATAATTAATATGCAGCGTTTGCCTAAAATGTTAATATTTTTTATTGATTATCTGAATCTTTTCCATAAATTGTTTTCTCTAAGTTTGACAATCTTTTTAAAATATCTAAATTAGAAAATGATGCTGTATCCTTTTGTGTTTCTTTTGCTATTTGAACATTTATGTTAGCATCTCTTAGTTGTTGTTTTAATCTTAATACTTCATCAGTTAGTTCATCTTTTTCTTTCTCTTGTTTTTTTATTATTTCAATTAATGTTTCATAATCTTGAATAATAAGATCTAGATACTGATCAACTTCTTTTAGTCTATAACCTCTTGTATCAATTTTAAAATCTTTTTCTAAAATATCATTGGGCATAAGATTTAATTTATTTTGATACATAATAAACACCAACTTTCTACATATACATTTTAAATAAAAAAAAGAACTTTGTCAATTCTTTTAAAAGTATAAATTACTTTCTTATAATTTTCCTAATTAATTAAGGTACAATTATTTTTTTATCATTATTTAAAGGTCATTAAAATATTTTATATACACATTTAAATACTTAATTTTTATGTAAAACCATTATAAAATTTGTCTATAATATTAGTAAAATATCCCATAAGAACTTTTTTATATTACATTGTTTTTTTTCTGATATAACTACTCTCTCCTAATCTTTTTATTTTTGCCATATAATCTTCCAAATTAAATTTTTCTTTTAAAAGCATTAAAATATTTTTCACTTCATTAATAGACATATAATTCTTATAATCTATATTATTTTTTTCAAAAAAACTTTTAATAGAAATAAAATTATTAAA
>JAQXMG010000041.1 GCA_029012525.1 bacterium | reverse complement strand
ATCAACTTTTTTACCTGCAATTATTTTTTCTTCTATAACGTGTTTTTATATTTCTTACATTTTTTAAAACATTTAATGATTATCTTTAACATAAATGAATCCTCTATTTAAAATTTGGGGATTAGCAAGTATTTTTTTTGTTTTTTTATCAAGTGTTGCGCTTACTATTACAATACCATTTTTACTTAATAATTCACGATCTTTTAAAACTAAATCTCCAATATCATCTGCATTTTTACCATCAATTAAAATTTCATCTGTTTTAACATGGATTTTTTCATTATCTATTAGTTTACCATCTTCAAAATAAGCAACATCACCATTTAATTTTAAAATTATATTTTCTTTTGGAATACCAACATATTCTGCTAAAGTGGCATTCATATACATAAAACGATATTCACCTTTTATTGGCATATAATATTTTGGATTCATAAGATTCATCATAAGCATTAAGTCTTCTTTTGAAGCATGATGCAATAAATGATCTTTTGGTGATAAGCTTATTACTTCAACATTTTTTCTTGATAAATCATCAAGTATTTTGGCATGTTTTTTTTCATTACCAGAATACGTTGGTTCAGTTATTAAAATAGTATCATTATCTTTAAATGTTATATATTTATCATAACCATTTAATATTTTTTCTAAACTGCCATAAGGATTATCTTTATCATCACTTACAAATATTATAACATCTTTATCATTTATGTTTGATAAATCTCCTATTTTATCTTTATCAAATTCTAAGTAACCTAGTTCTAAACATTTATCCACTGTTTCTTGTAATTCTTTACCCATTAAAACAACTTTTCTTCTGGTTTTTCTTATTTGTTCAAACATCTCTTGCATACGATAAACATGACATGGGAAAACGCTCATTATAATTCTATTTTTAGTTTTATTTAAAGTATCCCAAACTACTTTATGAATTCTATTTTTAGGACTAGTATGTCCATCACGATAAGCATACATTGATTCTGCCATTAAACATAATACTCCTTGTTTTCCAACATAAGCTAATTTTCCTATATCAGTTTTATAAGCACCAAGCATAGTAGAATCAAATACAAAGTCAGTTGCATAAACAATAGCTCCATCTTCTGTATATAAAACATATAAAACAGTTTCAGGAAGTGAATGAGTTACACAAATTGGAAATATTGAAAAATTATCAATGTCTATTTTTGAATGAGGTCTTATCTCTTTTAAATTAGTCGCTTTTATTTTATATTTTGTAAGATCTTCATTTAATAAATTCATTGTATATTTTGTAGCATAAACAGGTATATCAGGCAATGCTTCAAGTATATCTGCCATAGCTCCCATATTTCCTTCATGTCCATGTGATAAAAAGATTCCTTTAATGTTATCTTTATTTTCTATTAAATAATCTAATTTTGGTATTATATAGTCTATTCCAAGCATATTACTACTTGGATATTTTAATCCAGCATCAAATATAAATATATTGTTGTCAACATCAACAACATACATATTTTTTCCGTTTTCATTTAGTCCTCCAAGACCAAATATTTTAATTTTACTCATAAAAACTCCTTTCATTAATTTTTAAAGTTCAAGCGACTATATAATTATAACATAAATATTCAATTTAAACAAATTTTAATTTGAATTCATTTTTAAAAAGTATAATAAACGCAAAATAAAATGGTAAAATATGGTATTTTATATTTAATCTTCCATATTTTACCAAAATAGATTTTATTTAGTCAATTTCACTTAAATATTTTTTTAAATCTATAGCAACATTTTCTGGTATTATTTTAGAAAGTTCTTCAATACTTGCTTCTTTTATTTTTGTTATTGATTTATATTTTTTTAGTAATTCTTTTTTTCTTTTATCTCCAATACCAGAAACGTTGTCTAAAATACTTGATATTAAGCCTTTAGTTTTTATATCTCTATGATAAGTTATTGCAAAATGATGAACTTCATCTTGCATTCTAGTTAAATATAAAAATAAATTATTATCTTTAGGAAGTGGTATTTCAATATTATTAGAATCTACAATAACACTTGTTTTATGTTTATCATCTTTTTTTAATCCGATTACTTTTATTGGAATATTTAAACTATCTAATACTTCTTTAGTGGCATTAACTTGCAATTCTCCACCATCAACAATGATTAAATCCGGTTTTTCTAAATCTTCTAATAAAACTTTGTAATATCTTCTATAGATTACTTCTTTCATCGCTGATAAATCATCTTTTACATCAGTACTTATTTTATATTTACGATATTCCTTTCTTGCTGGTTCCATATTTTTGTATACAACCATCCCACCAACATAGAAAGTTCCAAAAAGATGCGAATTATCAAAAAGCTCGATACGATCTA
>JAQXMG010000040.1 GCA_029012525.1 bacterium | reverse complement strand
TAAATCATACATATAAAATACACTCCTTTCTAACATTATATTAACATTTCTTTTTAATTTTTACAAATTTTGTTTTATAATAAATGTAAAGGGTGGTAAATTTTATGAAAATAGAAAAATATAAATATTTAAGTGGAGGCAAATATAAAGTATATATCAATGATAATTCATATATTATATATGAAGACATTATAATAAAGTATAATCTTTTAGCAAAAAAGGAAATAACAAATGAAGAACTAAATATATTTCTAAATGAAAATAACTATTATGAATCTTATTATAAAGTTTTAAATTATATTAAATTTAGAATAAGAAGTGAAAAAGAGGTTAGAACTTATCTTGAAAAAAATAATACGAATAGAAAACACATTGATAATATAGTAGAAAAATTAAAAATTGAAGGATATATTAATGATGAATTATTTTGTGTTTATTATGTTGCTGATTCAATAAATTTGAAAAATATTGGTCCTTTGAAAATAAAAAAAGAATTACAAAAGCATGACATTAGTGATAATTTTATAAATAAAGCATTAGAAAAATTTACAAAGGATATTCAGTATGAAAAAATAAAAAAATATATTGCAAAATGTGAAAAAATTAACAAAAATAAATCTCTTTATAATTTAAAACAAAAAATACTAAACGATTTAATTAATCAAGGATTTTATAAAGAAGATATATTAATTTTTATAGATGAATTAAAAGTAGACGAAAAATCTATTTATGAAAAAGAATATCAAAAGTTATATAATAAATTATCTAAAAAATATGAAGGATATGAACTTGAAAACAAAATAAAGCAAAAGTTATATCAAAAAGGTTTTTATAGACAATAGACATATAATTTATTTTAGTATATAATAACGAAAAAGAAGGTGAGTTTTATGGAGATAAAAGGTTTAGATTATGACAAAATAAAGAAAATATCTGAATTTAAGAATGAAGATAAGTTTGTTTTAGATTTTCGTTTAAAGAGTTTTGATGTTTTTAAAAAATTATCTCTTCCAAATTTTGGACCTTCACTTAATATTGATTTTGACGATATTATTTATTATAAATCAGATACTAATGAGATAAAAAATTCTTGGGATAACATAAATAAAAATGTTGCTTGTGAATTTAAAAATCTTGGAGTTGTATCTAGTGAAAAATATCTTGATGGAATTGGAGTTCAATATCAAAGTGAAGTAATATATCATAATATGTTAGAGGAACTTACTAAAAAAGGAGTAATATTTACATCCATTGAAGATGCTTTTAAAAAATATCCTGATCTTGTAAAAAAGTATTTTTCTAAAATAGTAAATTATGATGAAAATAAATTTGTTGCTTTAAATGGAGCTTGTTTTTCTGGAGGCAGTTTTATATATATTCCTAAAAATACAACACTTGGTAGACCACTTCAAAGTTATTTTAGAATTTCAAGTCGTGAACTTGGTCAATTTGAAAGAACTTTAATTATAGTAGATGACAATAGTAGTCTTCATTATGTTGAAGGTTGTACTGCAAAAAGTTATACAAAAAGTAATTTGCATGCTGCAGTTGTTGAAATATACGTTGGTAAAAATAGTAAATGTCGTTATACAACAATTCAAAATTGGAGCAATAATGTCTATAATTTAGTTACAAAAAGAGCTTTAGTAGAAGAATCTGGTGTTATGGAATGGATTGATGGCAATGTTGGCAGCTTTAAGAATATGAAATATCCAGCTTGTATTTTAAAAGGTGATAATTCTAAGGGAACTTGTATAACAATAAGTGTTGCAACTTCTAAACAAGAACAAGATACAGGTGCTAAAATGATTCATTTAGGAAAAAATACTAAAAGCAATATTATATCAAAATCAATTTGCTCCAAAGGTGGAATTGCAAATTATCGTGGTAAGATATTTATTGATAAATCTGCAACAAGAAGTGAAGCTATAGTAAAGTGCGATACTTTAATATTAGATAAAGAGTCAAAAAGTGATACTTATCCTAACAATATTTGCTTAAATAAAGAATCATTTATAGAACATGAAGCTACAGTATCAAGAATAAGTGAAGAAAAATTATTTTATATGATGAGCCGTGGTATAAGTAAAGAAAAAGCAATAGAGCTTATTGTACTTGGTTTTACAGAAAAGTTTAAAAAAGAACTTCCAATGGAATATGCAGTAGAGCTTAATGCCTTATTAAAGAACAATTTTTAAAAAAATTAAAAAATGCCCAAATTTAGATTTTTAGGGTGTTTTTTTTGTGAAAAACTAAAATTTCTTTAGGGTAATTTTAATTTTTTAAGGTATTTTTTATATTAAAAAATTAAAATTGGCCATTTGCAATGACTTTTTTGTTATGTTATTGTACCACATCGAGGAGGTGATTTTTTGCTAAATCAAGTAACATTAGTAGGAAGACTAGTCAGAAATCCAGAGCTTCTTGAATCAAACGATACTAAGCTTACTCATATTACTTTAGCAGTACCAAGAGGATATAAAAATTTCAATGGTGAATATGAAACAGATTTCATTGATTGTACTTTATGGCGTGGTATTGCTTTATCAACTGCTGAGTATTGTAAAAAAGGAGATTTACTTGGAATTAGAGGTAGACTTCAATCTAGTAACTATGAAAAAGATGGCAAAACAATTTACAAGACTGATGTTATTGTAGAAAAAATAACATTTTTAACAACTTGTAAAGAAAAAACATCAGAAGACGAAACAACTAAAGAACAATAAATTTAGTTGTTTCTTAAATTTAATAATTATTAATTGATATAGATTAAAAGATAAATTAAAAAAAGGAGTAATTTTTATGAACTATTACAATGAAATAAAAAAGGAACTCATAAATAATGAAGTATATAAACAAGTTAAAGATTATAGTAAAAATAAAAGTGATTTAACTACTTATTATAATGTTGGAAAAATTTTAAATGATGCTGGTAAACATTATGGAGAAAAAATAATAGAAGAATATTCAAGTAAATTGATGTATGAAGTTGGGAAAAAATATAATAAGAGAAGCTTATTTAGAATGAGACAATTTTACAATATGTTTAGTAATGAAAAATTGTCGCCACTTGCGACACTATTAAGTTGGAGTCATTATATTGAACTATTATCTTTGAAAGATATAAATGAAATAATATATTATTTAAATATTTCTATTAATCAAAATTTAAGTAGAAATGATTTGAGAAATAGGATAAAAAGTAATCAATATGAAAGACTTAATGAAACAACCAAACAAAAATTAATAAAAAAAGATAAAGAAGAAGTACAAGATTTTATAAAAAATCCCATAATAATAAAAAATAGTACAGCTTATGATGAAATATCGGAAAAAGTATTAAAACAGCTTATTTTAGAAG
>JAQXMG010000039.1 GCA_029012525.1 bacterium | reverse complement strand
GAAAATGATAAAGTAATAGAACTTGTCAATATGGTTGATGATAATGTCTTTAATGGTGATATTGGTAAAATATTAAGAATAAAAAATACGGCTCCTAAAGAAGTATTAATAGATTTTGATTCAAATATTGTAAAGTTTACTCCCACGACATTTAATAATTTTAGTTTAGGATATACCATAAGTATTCATAAATCTCAAGGAAGTGAATTTGATACTGTTATAATTCCTGTATTAAATAAATATAGTAATATGTTATATAAAAAACTTATTTATACTGCAACAACAAGAGCTAAGAAAAAACTTATTTTAGTAGGAGAAATAGATGCCTTAAAAAGAGCTATTTATAATGATAGAGAAAGTACAAGAAAAACCAATTTAAAAGAATTTTTAAAAGATTGTATTAAATAATAAAAACATTCCATAATAATGATGGAGGATTTATTATGAAAGAAATGAAAAAAATGGCTTATACTATGATTGGCGGTATGGTTGTAGGTTTAACTAGTGCATATTTTGCAATGCCAAAAAATATAAGACAAGATATTAAAGACGCAGTTATGAATATGGCTAGTAAAAAGAAATCTTGTAATTGTCCAACTAATAATCATAGTCATTAATTTAAATACACTTGATATACATCAGGTGTTTTTTTGTTGTAAATAATAAATAATTATTTTTTTTTAATTAATTTAATGGTATAATTTTGATGGAGGGATATTATGAAAAACGATAAAGACAAAATAAATTATAAAAATTTAAATGAAGTAATTAGTCTATCAAAAGAAATATTAAAAGTATTTTTTGTTACAATGATAGTATTAATTATAATTGGAGTTATACTGATTTTTAGAGAATTAAATATTTTTTCATTTATTCTTAAAATTTTAGGAGTAATCGCACCATTTTTTATTGGACTTTTGATAGCTTGGATATTAGATCCTATGGTAACATATTTACAAAAGAAAAATGTTAAAAGAATAATAGGTACAATTGTTGTATTTTGTGGTTTTACTATTATTTTATACATATTGTTTAGACTTATTATACCTATGTTATATACTCAAATTAACGATTTTGTATCAATGATACCATCACTTTTATTAGAAATTAAGAATTTTATAAGTGGTGTAATTGACAAATTATCAACTGGTGGTATTGATTTATCTAATATAGAAACTAATATATATAAGTCACTAGAAACTTTAGGAACAAATCTTACAACAACACTTCCTACTAATATGTTTAATTTTGCAAGTAATTTTGTTTCAAGTATTGGTACATTTTTCATTGGCCTTTTAGTAGGATTTTACTTATTGGTTGATTTTGATTCTATTAAGCATTTATTAGATATTATTCCTAAAAAATATCATAAAGATATTATAACTTTGGCAGTAAAATTAAATGACGCTTTCAAAAAGTTTATTCAAGGTACTTTACTTATTTCATTAGCAATAATGATAATATCTGCAATTGGCTATGGTCTTGTTGGACTTCCATCACCGCTTTTATTTGGACTTATCTGTGGTATTACTAATATTATTCCATATATTGGTCCATGGATTGGGGGAGCAATATGTGTTATAGTTGGTTTTACTGTAAGTCCTATGGTTGGAATATTATCTGGTGTTATAGCTTTTGCAGTACAACAAATTGATTCTGTAATTTTACAACCATTAATTATGGGAAAAACAATGAAATTACATCCAGTAACAATTATGATTGGCCTTTTAGTATTTGGTTATTTCTTTGGTATTATTGGAATGATTTTTGCAACACCAATAATCGCTGGACTTAAAATAATTATCAATCATATTGATGAAAAATATGAAATTATGGATAAAATAAAGCAAAAATAATAATTATCTGAAGGAGTACTTATGAAAAATATTGTAGTAGCAATAGATGGCCCAGCAGGAGCAGGGAAAACAAGTATAGCAAAAATTTTAGCAAAAGAATGTAATTTAACAATGATAGATACAGGAGCAATGTATCGTTGTGTTGCTTTAAAAACAATTGAAAACAATATAACAGATGAAGAAAAAATAATAGAACTTACAAAAAATATAAAAATTGAATTTGCAAATGATAAGGTTTATCTAGATGATATAGATGTAACTTTTAAAATAAGAAGTAAAGAGGTTAATGATATAGTATCTCCAATATCATCTATTGTTGAAGTTAGAAGAATTCTTGTTGAAATGCAAAGAAAATTATGCGAAGGTAAAGATGTTATTATGGAAGGAAGAGATATAACAACAGTAGTACTTCCTAATGCTAATTATAAGTTTTATTTAGATGCCAATATTGAAGAAAGAGCAAAAAGAAGATATAAAGAACAAAAAGAAAAAAATATGGATATCAGTTATGAAGAAATACTTGAAAACATAGAAAAAAGGGATTACAATGATATGCATAAAAAAGAAGGATCTTTAACCATTGCTAAAGATGCTATATATATTGATACAACAAATATGACAATTGATGAAGTTGTATCTAAAATGAAAAACATAATAGGAAGTGAAAACTATGAATCTTAGAGAGTTATACATAAATTATTTTGTAAGTAAAGGACACAAACAAATTCCAAGTGCTCCAGTTGTACCTGAAAATGATCCATCAGTTTTATTTAATACTGCAGGAATGCAACCTCTTGTGCCTTATTTACTAGGGGAGGTTCATCCTTATGGTACAAGACTTTGCGATTATCAAAAATGTGTTAGAACAAATGATTTGGATGAAGTTGGTGATACAACTCACCATACCTTTTTTGAAATGTTAGGCAATTGGAGTTTAGGAGATTACTTTAAAGAAGAAGCTATACCATTAAGTTATGAATTTTTAACTAAAGTTTTAAATATTCCAACAGAACGTTTAGCTGTAACTTTATTTAGAGGTAATACTTTAGTACCAAAAGATGAAGTATCTTATAATATTTGGAAAAGTCTTGGTATAAAAGATTCTAGAATTAAATTTTTATCAGAAGAAGATAATTGGTGGCCTAATATGGAACTTACTGGACCATGTGGACCAGATACTGAAATATTTTACTTTAGAAGTGATGATGAAATACCAATTGATTTTGATCCAAATGATGATAGATGGGTTGAAATCTGGAATAATGTTTTTATGGAATATTATCATAATGCTGATGGTACTTTTAGCGAATTACCTAAGAAAAACGTCGATACTGGAATGGGATTAGAACGTACTACTGCTATTTTAGAGGGTGTTAACGATAACTATTTATCAAGTGTTTTTAAAGATGTAATTGATTTAATATGTGATATTTCGAATCTTCCTTATTATGGTAATGAAAAAAGTATGAGGATTATTGCAGATCATATAAGAACTGCAGTATTTATAAGCGCAGATTATTCATCAATTAAACCATCTAACACTGATCAAGGTTATATCTTAAGAAGACTTATAAGACGTATGATAAGACATGCTAAAAAATTAGGTATCGATATAAATAGTAATTTTGAAGAAAGACTTGCTCTTCTAATTATAGAAAAGTATCAGAATTATTATAAAGAATTAATTGAGAATAAAGATGTTGTATTAAATGTATTAAAAGAAGAAAAAAATAAGTTTAATAAAACATTAGAAAAGGGCTTAAAAGTATTTAATAAATGTATTTTAGATAATCAAGATATTGATAAAGAAACTGCTTTTCATTTGTATGATACATATGGTTTTCCAATTGAACTAACTGAAGAACTTGCAAGTGAAAAGGGTTTAAATGTTGACATAGATGGTTTTAATGAATTATTTAAGAAACATCAAGAATTATCAAGAACAGCTTCCGCTGGTAAATTTAAAGGCGGTTTATCAGGAAATAGTAAAAAAGAAATAGAATATCATACAGCAACACACCTTTTAAATGCAGCTCTAAAAAAAGTTTTAGGAGATTCTGTTCATCAAAAAGGGAGTAATATAACTGAAGAACGTATGAGATTTGATTTTTCTTGGGGTGCTAAAATGACTCCAGAAGAAATACAAAAAACTGAAGATTTGGTAAATAAATATATTAGTGAACAAATAGATGTTGAAGTTTTGACTATGGATAAAGAAGATGCTATAAAAAGTGGTGCAGAATGTATGTTTATTGAAAAATATCCAGATGTAGTTACTGTTTATAAAATAGGGGATGTATCTATGGAATTATGTGGTGGTCCTCATGTGAAAAATACTGGTGAATTAGGACACTTTAAAATTATAAAAGAAGAATCATCATCTTCTGGAGTAAGAAGAATTAAAGCTATTTTAGAGTAAAAAAGTTTAGAACAAACTAAACTTTTTTATATGTAAACTTTTGTTTGTTTTTCTTTACAATCTCTGAAAATTATTATAAACTTATTATAGTTAAGGAGTAGTTTTTATGTCAAAGTGGGATAGTGAATATATTAAATTATGTAAAAAAATCTTAAACGAAGGAGTTGAAGTGCCAAATCGTACTGGTACTAATAGTATCAAAATACCAGGATATTTTTTAGAATTTGATTTACAAGAAGAGTTTCCAATTTTAACAACAAAACAATTATTTTTTAAAAATGCTATTACTGAGATGATGTGGATATATCAAGCTAAATCTAATGATGTTAGGTGGTTAAAAGAAAGAGGAAACCATATTTGGGATGAATGGGAAATAGATTGTGATGGATATTGGAATGCAACTCAAATGTTGCCAAATAAAGAAGGGGTATTAGAAAAAACTGTAGTAAAAAAATTTTTTGGTAAAGAGTATGCTCATACTATTGGAACTGCTTACGGTTATATTGTTAATCAGTATAGCTTGACAGATAAAATACTTGATACAATTAAAAATAATCCAAGAGATAGAAGACTAGTAATTTCACTTTGGCAAGATAAATTTTTAGATACTGCAGTTTTACCATCTTGTGTTTGGTCAACAGAATGGGATGTAACAGGTGATAAAATAAATCTTTTTGTACATCAAAGAAGTTGTGATGTTCCACTTGGACTTCCATTTAATGTAACACAATATGCAGTATTATTATCATTAATTGCACATTGTACTAATCTAAAACCAGGTAAGATTTATTGGTCAATTAAAGATCCACATATTTATGTTAATCAAGTCGATGGTATTAAGGAACAGATAAAAAGATTTGATACTTTAGAAGATTTACCTGCTCCTAAATTATGGATAAATCCTAAAATTAAAGACTTTTATAAGTTTGATAATTCAAAAGAATTAAAAGACATTAAAATAACTGGCTATAAACATCATGGTAAAATAGATTTTAAAATTTCACAGTAGGGGAAGTGTTATGATGAAATTAAAGATGATCGCAGCAGTAGGAAAAAATAATGAACTTGGCAAAAATAATGATCTAATTTGGCATTTAAAAGAAGATTTAAAGTTTTTTAGAGATATAACTATAAATCATAGTGTAGTTATGGGAGAAAATACTTTTTTATCACTTCCTAAACTTCTTCCAAATAGAAAACATATTGTTTTATCAAAAAGTGATAAAACTTTTCCTAATGAAGTTGTAGTATTTCATGATTTTAATGATTTTTTAAATGCATATCGTAATAGTGATGAAGAAATATTTGTAATTGGTGGTGGCATGATATATCAGTTGTTTATTGATTATGTGGATGAAATATATTTGACAGAAATAGATGATGAAGACAAAGATGCAACAGTATATTTTCCGAAATTTAATAAGGAATTATTTACTAAAGATTTACTATGTAGTCATGAAGATAATGGTTTAAATTATAATCACGTTTTATATAGGAGGAAGTAGTTATGGGAAAACTTATCTTAATTGAAGGAACTGATTGTTCAGGAAAAGAAACACAAAGCAAATTATTAGTAGAAAAACTAAACAAACGAGGCATTAAAGCTACTTATTTTACTTTTCCTTATTATGATAGTCCAACTGGTAAAATAGTAGGAGGTCCTTATCTTGGTAAAAAAGAAATGGGTGATTCCTATTTTGAAGAAGGTGCAAGTAAAGTTCCTGCGAAAGTTGCAAGTCTTTATTTTGCAGCAGATCGTCTCTATAATTTAGACTATTTAAAAAAATTATTAGAGGATAATGAATATGTAATTTTAGATCGCTACGTTTATAGTAATATGGCTCACCAAGGTGGAAAACTAGAAACAAAAGAAGCAAGATTTGCCATGTATGATTTTTTGTATGAACTGGAATTTAATATGTTAGGTTTAATTAAACCAGATTTAGTTATTTTTTTACATATGCCATATTTATATGCAAGCATTTTAAAACAAAATAGAACATATCTTGATGGCCATGAAAAAGATGCAAACCATTTAAAAAATGCTGAAAATGCCTATCTTGAATTATCAGATCGTTACAATTTTTCCTATGTTGTTTGTGTAAAAGATAATGAAATAAGAAATATAGATGATATAAATGAAGAATTATACAACAAAATATTAAATA
>JAQXMG010000038.1 GCA_029012525.1 bacterium | reverse complement strand
AATATTAAATAAAAAATTCCCATTAAATCGTATTGCTGACGTATAAAAAAATCCCATCAAAAAATGTTGAACGTGAAAAAAAGTTCCCAACATTTCGTCGAAAACTTTAATTTTTATATCCCATCAAATCGTGTAGAACCAAAATAAAAATCCCTACTTTTAGGTAAGGATTTGTTTTTTAATCATCACTAAAGAAATCATCAAAGAAAGCATCATCATCAGTATTATTTTCATATAATTTATCTTTATTGTTCTGATGATTATTTTCTAACTCTTTTAATGAAGTTTTATCATCAGTTGTCAAATCATCAAATATACCGCTTTCTTTGACTTCATCATATGTTTTACTAGGTAATGGGCTATTAAATGTTGGCTTTGGTATATCTAGTATTGCGCCATTATTAGTGTAGTTATTAACAAAATCATTGTTAATTGGTGCTGAAGAATATTCTCTTTCAATAGATGCTAAAATGTCTTCTTTACTTGTTTCTTTATTATCATTAATAGAAATATCCATCTTATCATCTTTATTTTCTTCTTTATTATTTTTAACTTGAGCATCAATTATTTTGTTATTCTCTTTTTCTTTCTTTTCATCCTCTTCTAATTCAGCAATTTTAGCATCTATTTTCTTTACTAAATCGTCAATGTTAAACCCTGGATCGGAAGATGGCATATCATTGTTTATATTTGATGGAATCATAAATGGATTATTACCTCCAAATAATTCATTTCTACCGCCACCAAATGGATTGAATGGTGAGTCGTTTCCGCCAAATGGATTCATATTATTTGACATCATGCTATCCATTTTTTCCTTCTTTTTGTTTTTTACATATTCTTTGATGTCAAATAATTGTACTTCTTTCTTTTGTCGAGTTGGATAATCTGCCTTTTCATACGTTTTTCCCCAATCCATTTTATAATTTGGTGTAAGTTTAGTTTTAAATGGCATAGTTCTTAAGCGTAATGCTATTATTTCAAACTGACTTAATCTTTGTAAATCACTTACAGTAACTAATGGCGTTGAAGCAGTTTTATCTTTTTCTTTAGATTTTACTTCTCCACACATTTTGCTTATTTCTTCTAAAGCTTGTAGCTCATTACTTATTAGGTACATAATATTACAGTTACCTTTAATAGTCTCAGCTTCTTCTTTACCATATACTTGAGTTAATTGAGCGTAGTTTTGAATAATAAAATTGAATCTAATAAGTCTACTACGAGCTGCTGTTACCATCGTTGTGGCGTCTTTTAATTTTGGCATATTAGCAAACTCATCAAGAATAAAGTTTGTTCGATGTGGTAATTTACCACCATTTTCTTGAGCTACATCAATCAATGTTTCATAACATTGCTTAATAAATATTGTTGCTAATGGATGTAACGTCTTCTTTTCATCTTGTACTATCATAAATACTGCTGTTTTTTGTCTTCCAATTTCTTTCATGTCAAAGTTGTTATAGGCTAACATTTCAGATAGATTTTCACGTGATGAAAATAATTTTATTTTTTGTTTGAAGGTAGATAGCACACCACCCTTAGTATCTTCTGGGGCATATACTGTACCAGAAGCATTAATATAAGCTGGCTTAGATGGATCTTTACCATTAAAATACTCTTTAATGTAATTATTATTAGGCCCACCAAATCTTTCTTCTCCCATACTTGACATTAGATTTATACTGTTTAAATTAATTTGTTCTTCTTTAGCATCTTCAAATAGGCCTAAGGCTAATCCAGTAAAATAATCGGCAGCTGTTTTTTCCCAAAATGGATCACTTCCACCTTGCTTTTCTTCATATAAGATATTTAAAGCTAGGTCATCCAATAATTCAATGGCTTTATCAGTATTACCTTCTTTATATAAAGTATATGGCAAATTCATTGGGTTCCAAGCATTACCATTTTGTGGATTACGAAAGTTTAAAAGAACAATATTATATCCTCTTTCCCTTAACATATTACCCGTTGTTTCATAAATTTCACCCTTAGGGTCGGTTATTATCATTGATTCATCATGCTTAGCAAGGCTTTGTACAAGTGGAAATACTACTATTTGGGTTTTACCTGAACCGGTAGCTCCAACGATAATGTTATGAGCTTCGCCATTATCAACCCAAAGTTTTTTACCATCATTAATAACTGCAATGCCTGCTCCATTTGTCTTATAGGCTTTAGGATCTATTTCTACTAATTGCTTTTTTATTTCTTCCTTTTTAGCCCATCTAGAATAACCGCCTTTATCTTTTTTATTGGTAGAAAAACCAAATCCAGATTCTCTGTCAAAGAAATATGAACTAACTGAAGCAAAAGCTCCAACTAACCCAGCAACAAATAAAACTATTGTTGCTCCTATATATTTACTAGTAAAGGCTTTAAACGGACTAAGCCCCCAAAAAACTCCTTCGGTTGATATATAGGATATGTTTAATACTGCAATGCAACATAAATATAAAAGAAATAAGCAAAAAATTCCAAATATAATAAAATCTTTTGGTTCTGCAGTTATTTTTAATTTCATACTAAGTTCCTCCTTAAGTAAACATATTATATCATAACATAATAAAAGTAGCAATTATTAAATAATTGTCTAACTTTTATTATGTTATATTTTATTTTTTTCCTCACTATTTTTTTTAAATTTCTTATAAATCAGAAATGCTATTAAAAGAATTACTATAATTACAATGGCATAGATCATTTGAAAATTAAATGAATCTTTTTTATTGTTATTGCTGATTGGTTCACTTGATGCACTATTTTTAGTTAATTTTAAATAAATACTACTGTTTGTGTAATTATTTTTAGTTATTATCCATGAATAAGTATTATCTTTAATATTTGTAGCATTAGTGTCAATTACTTTATAATTAGTAGTAA
>JAQXMG010000037.1 GCA_029012525.1 bacterium | reverse complement strand
TTAGATAAAATAACTGATACAACATTAGATACGCATATGATAAAAAATAATGAATGGGACGCCGTAGCATATTTAACGCAAAGTATATATGGCAGATGTACATCAAGTACCAGTTGTACTAAAATTGGAATAAACAATAATACTAGTTATATAACAGGATATGGATCTCCTGCAGGAACAGAATATGATATAAATAACGGAACCTATGAAACAATTCTAGGAAAAGATGCATCAACAACAGGAAATATCTATGGCGTATATGATATGAGTGGTGGAGCAATGGAATATGTAATGGGTGTATATACAGATGGAACAAAAAATTGGTCAGGAATTAGTGAAACATTAAATTCAGGATTTAGTGGATGCTTAGGAGGTTGTAGTAGTACCTATGATGGAGTAGCATATCCAGATAGTAAATATTATAATAGTGATACAACAGAAAGAATTTTTCTTTTGCCTTGGTCCACACGTGGTGGTGATTGTTATTTAGGCGATTATTCTTTTTATGAACGAAAAAGTGATTATTATTTTGGCCCTTTATCTCGCTTGTCTTTTTCTACCGGTAGTGGTTTTGACCTTATAGCTGATCATTATAAATATTTGGCTTCACGTTCCGTTTTGGTTAAATAAAAAAATTAAGAATAAAAAATAATTAAAAAACAAAAAATTACCAATACTAATATTGGTGATTTTTTTATGGATTCTGAAAAAGATTTAAGTATGTTTACAACAAGAACAGACTTGGTAGATGATTTATCATTAAATAAAAAAGAAATATATGAGGAAGTCTATGAAGAAGGGAATGCTAAAGTAAGTAGGGTATTTATTAATGACAAACAAGCATCTTTAATTGATAAAAAAAGAGGTTATTATACAACTATTTCATTTAGTGATACAACTGATCATAATAATTATTCTAATGTTAAAAATGTATTTATTAAGGAATTAAATAACATGTTTTCAAAAGAAAATATTAAAGATGATGATACTTGTATGGTAATAGGTCTTGGAAATAGTAATTCTACTCCTGATTCTTTAGGCATTAAAACTAGTGAAAATGTTATTGTAACAAAACATATTTATGATTTATTTGGTACTTTAGAAAGTGGTTATCGTATTACTTCTATGTTTAATCCTGGTGTTATGGGAGAAACTGGTATTGAAACAAGTGATGTTATAACTAAAATAATTGATTTAGTTGATCCATCTTTTGTTATTGTTATTGATGCTCTTGCTAGTTTATCAATTGATAGGGTATGTAAAACAATTCAAATAACTAATGCTGGAATAAATCCTGGATCTGGTATAGGAAACAAAAGAAAAGAAATAAGCTCTGATTCTATAAAAAGACCAATTATTGCAATTGGTGTACCAATGGTTGTTGATGCTGCAACAATTGTATCTGATACTATTAATTATATGGAACAACATTTTAGTTATAATATAAAAAATAAAGATTTAAAAATTAATAAGCTAATACCTAGTTCAAAGCAAAATTATTTGAAAGAAAAAAACTTATCTCTATCGAGTGAAGAAAAAAATTACTTTTTTGGTAAAATTGGTACTTTAGATGATTACGAAAAAAGATCACTTATTTTTGATGTTTTAACTCCAATTGGTTATAATCTTATGGTAACTCCAAAAGAAGTAGATTTTTTAGTAGATTCTCTTAGCAAACTATTAAGCGAAGGTATAAATAGTTGTCTTCATCATATATAACGACAAAATATAAAACCAATATATTATATAATTTTTCTATGAATGGAGGATTGTATGAAAAAAATATTGGTTTTTATATTTGTTATTTTATCGTTTTATTTATTTTTGAATTATCTAACAAAAGATACTAATTTAATTAAAAAAATATTATTTGATAAAGTAAGTCTTTTAAATAGTGAAAAAAATAATGAAACATTAAAAGAGATAAATAGAATTGTTATTTCTAAACAAAATGAAAGTTTATTTAAATTACTTAGCATAGAAAGTAATAAAAAAACTACTTTAGTTGATTTAGAACAAGATTCTCCACTTGTTTATATTTATAATACTCATGATAAAGAAAATTATGTTAATCCTGATTATTCCATATATAATATTAATTGCAATGTTAAAACGGCATCTTATATTTTACAAGATAAATTAAAAGAATATAACATTAATTCTATTGTTGAAGAAAGAAGTCCTACTAATGAAGTAAGTAAAAACAAATTAGATTATAAATACACTTATAGTTATTCAAGAACTTATTTAGAAGAAGCTATAAAAAACTATCCAAGTGTTAAAATATTTATTGATTTACATCGTGATGGTGTAAAAAAAGAAGTATCAACTGCGGTTATAAATGGAACAAGCTATGCTAAACTTATGTTTTTTTTAGGTTTAGGACATGAAAATAGCAAAGATAACCAAAAACTTGTAAATGACTTGGAAAATATTATAAAAAAAGATTATAAAGAAATTCTAAGAAATACTTTTATAAGGGAAAATGATAGTTATAATCAAGATTTATCTCCTAATTCATTTTTAATTGAAGTTGGTGGAAACTATAATACTATTGAAGAAGTATATAATTCTCTTGATGTTTTAGCATATGCTATAAAAACGTATTTGGAGGAAGCATGAGTGAAAAAATATTTAAGGGTGCATTTCTCGTTTTACTTTTTGCATTTTTAGTTCTTTTAGTTTTAGAAGAAACAGGATATTATCAAACTAGAACAAGTAAGGTTAAAACATTGACTGAAGAACAAATAAAAGTATTTGAAGAAGACATTAAAGCTGGTAAAGAAATAGATATAGAAGAATATGTTGTTACTAGAACTAATTATGCTAATGAATTATCTAATAATATTTATAGAATATCTTTAAAATTAGAAAAAGGAGTCGATTCAGTTATTAAGTTTATATTTAAAAAAATAAATAATATGGTTGATGAGTAAAGAAAAGTCATAATTTGTCGAACGATTTTTCTGGTAATTAAATAATTACTTTATTTATAATAGATAACTTGAGTAAAAGAAATTACTTAAGTTTTTTTTATTGGAGGAATTTTTATGAACTATTACAATGAAATAAAGAAAAAATTAATAAATAATGAAGTATATAAAAAAGTTAAAGACTATAGCAAAAACAAAAGTGATTTAACTACTTATTATAATGTTGGGAAACTTCTTTATGAAGCTGGAAATAAATATGGTGAATGTATTATTAAAGAATATTCTAATAAATTAATTATTGATGTTGGCAAAAAATATAATGAAAGGACATTAAGAAGAATGCGCCAATTTTTTAAAATGTTCAATAATGAAAAATGGTCGCCGTTGGCGACCAAATTAACATGGAGTCATTATACAGAATTATTACCAATAAAAGATAAAAATAAATTATTATATTATTTAAATATTTCTATTAATCAAAATTTAAGTAGAAATGATTTGAGAAATAGGATAAAAACTAATGAATATGAAAGACTTGATGAAACAACCAAACAAAAATTAATAAAAAAAGATAAAGAAGAAGTACAAGATTTTATAAAAAATCCAATAATAATAAAAAATAGTACAGCTTATGATGAAATATCAGAAAAAGTATTAAAACAGCTTATCTTAGAAGATATAGATAATTTTTTAACAGAACTAGGAGAAGGTTTTTCATATATAAAAAATGAATACAAAATAAAATTAGGGGATAGATATAACTATATTGATTTACTTTTATACAATATTAATTTTAATTGTTATGTAGTAGTTGAACTAAAAATAACAGAATTAAAAAAAGAACATATTGGTCAAATAAAACTTTATATGAATTATATTGACAAAAATATAAAAACAATTAATCAAGATAAAACAATAGGAATAATAATTTGTAAGAAAGATAACAAGTTTGTAATGGAATATTGTAGTGATTCTAGAATATTTAGAGCAACTTATATTTTAAATTAGAGAGGTAAAGTATGAACTATTACAATGAAATAAAGAAAGAATTAATAAATAATGAAGTATATAAAAAAGTTAAAGACTATAGCAAAAGCAAAAGTGATTTGACTACTTATTATAATGTTGGGAAATTAATTGTTGAGGCCCAAGGTGGAGAAAAACGTGCAAAATATTGCGATAATTTAATTAAAGAATATTCTGAAAAATTAACAATGGAGTTAGGAAAAAATTATAGCGAAAGAAATTTAAGAAATATGCGTCAATTTTATTTGATTTTAAGAAAACAGAATTGGCAGACAATGTCTGCCAAATTAACATGGAGTCATTATGTAGAAATAATTTGGTTGAAAGATGTTGATAAAATAAATTATTACATAAAAATATCATCTATCCAAAGTCTATCTGTTAGAGAACTTAGAAATAGGATAAAAAGTAATGAATATGAAAGACTTGATGAAACAACTAAACAAAAATTAATAAAAAAAGATAAAGAAGAAGTACAAGATTTTATAAAAAATCCAATAATAATACAAAATAGTCCAGCTTATGATGAAATATCAGAAAAAGTATTAAAACATCTTATCTTAGAAGACATAGATAATTTTTTAATAGAACTAGGAGAAGGTTTTTCATATATAAAAAATGAATACAAAATAAAATTAGGGGATAGATATAACTATATTGATTTG
>JAQXMG010000036.1 GCA_029012525.1 bacterium | reverse complement strand
TAATCTATTCTTACTAAATCATCGATTAAAAGAGATTGACCTTTTTTTATTTGATAAGTACGAGGTTTAATTTCTTTTTTACACGATATTTTTTTTATAGTCTTTAAATCTACATAATTTAGAATATTACCATTTTCTACTAAACCTGGAGTATCAATTAAATCAAAATTATTAAGCGATACCCTAATTTCATTTAAAGTAGTTGATGGCATGGGAGAAATTGTTATTTCACCTTTTTTATCTATAGCATAATCTGTAATTATTTTATTAATTAAGGTTGATTTCCCTGCATTTGTACTTCCAACAACATAAATATCATTACTTGTTTTATATTTATAAATATCTTCCATAAGTAAATCTAAGTTATAATTTTTAAGACCACTTACAACAATTATATCTTTAAAATATGGATATTTATCTTTAAAATAGTTAATTAATTTTTCATCTTTTATTTTTAATGGTAAACAATCTTTCTTATTTAAAACTAAAATAATATCATTTTCTTTTAAATATGTTTTTATATCATTTAAATCTTTTGGTACTGATAAAAGATCCACAACTTCTAAAACTAAGTCCTTTTTCAAACCAATTTTCTTTAGCATTTCAATATATTCTTTACTATCTTTAGTCGTAAATTCGTATTCACCATAGTTTTTCATGCGAAAACATCTCATGCAAAAGTCATTATTTAAAGATGTTGTATATCCCTCGATTAATTTATTGTTATCTTGAAGTATTGCTCCACATCCAATACATTTTTTATTCATAATAAGCACCCCTATTTAAAGATTTTGCTTCGCGATATCTATTAATCTTTGTTAAGAAATGTTCATCATAGTTTATGGGATCTATTAAGATACTATAATAACCCATATTATTTGCGCCCTTAACATCTGTAAAAAGTTGATCACCAATAACACATATCTCTTCTTTTTTAGCATTTAACATCTTTTCTGCTTTAGAAAAACCAAGTGATGTTGGCTTAAAAGCTGCACCAATATAATCTAAATTGTATTTACTACATACTGTTTCTAATTTTGATTTATGGATTGAATTTGATACAACCATTATTTTAAAATCTTTTCTTAGTTTTTGTAAAAGTTTTTCGTATGATTTTTTTAAATTATAATTACCTTCTTCAACTAATGTATTATCAAAATCAAAAAATAAAACTTTAATATTATTCTTTTTCAATTTATCATAATCAATACTTAAAATATCTTTAACATACATGTTAGGTTTTATTTTCATTTTATCACCATTATTATAATACCATGTTTTTAAAAAAAGATAAATTACTTTATCTTCTTATCTCATATTTTTATGAACTTTTTCTTCATATTCTATAAAACGTTGTTGTTCTTCATAAAATTTTTGTTTTTCTTTTTCTTTTTTATCTAAAGCTTTTAACTCTTCATTCATTTTTTCTGTTTCTAAAGAAAGTTTTATAGATTTTTTTAAATCAGTATAAACAGAATCTCTACTCCCAGACTTTTCTATTTCTTCTTTGGTATGTTTTTTAATATCCTTTGATATGTCATGACTAACATCAAAAATACTTCTTTTAACTAAATCATAAGAAAGTCCTTCTTTACTTGTTATGTAATTAGTTAAATATCTTGTTGTAATAAGAAGTGACTCTTGATGAAGATAACTCATATTAGAAATTATACTAAAATTATCACTAGAAATATTATACTCTTCTTGTAATTCTTTAGTTATTTCTTTATATGATTTTCCATAGACGTTTTTAAAATATGACTCTTCTATAATAAATCTTGCTAATGATCTTGAACTTTTTACACCTTGTAATTTATTTAAATGATGTGACATTTTATTTAAAGATGATTTAATTTCAAGTTCCATATTATTTGTTTTTTCCATTTATAATTTACCTTTCTTCTAAAAGACGTACTCTTTCTTTTAATACTCTATTGGCTTCTTTCAATTTTTCTATTTGTATTGTTGTTTTTAATCTTTTTTCTTTTTGTTTATCTACTTCCATTTTTTGTTGTTGTAATAATCTCATTAATTCATCTAATGGTTTTAAAGTATGTTTTGTTTCATAAAAATTCTTTGCACGAGTTCCTATATCTGTTGCAATAGCAACACATATATCATTATTTATTGTTTTTTCTGTCGTAAGTTTTTTTAAGAATTTATTTAACATTGACCTATAAAAATATAGTTGTTCAACACTTAATAAATTTATGATATCATTTCTTGGAATCGTAAAACCATTTTGCCTTAATAATTTCATCATTGAAGTAACATTATATCCATAAAATGACTCATTTAGTTTTCCTATAACTACACTATAAATATGATTTTCATCTTCTTGTTCTTCAAAAGAGTTAATTCCTAATTCTTTTTCCTTTTTTGAAAAATCATCCAATATATTTTTTATTTTATCTTTTAATTCCTTAATTTGAATTTGAAGAAACACTTCTTCTTTTTGTTCATCAGTATAATACATATAAATACCCCCTTAATTACATAAATTATACCATAAAATAAGTAAATTTGCAAATCAGTCGTAAAAACAGGCACAATTTAGATTGTTGTGCCTGTTTTTATTCTTTTTCAATTGCTCTAGCGAGTAAATATCCCCATAAAAATGCTAAAATACAAGTAAAAATATTAGTAAAATTATAAGTAAACTTACCTATTTGTAAAATAAGTATTACAACAGATGATAACACAAATCCCATAATACCAAAATATGTTTTTACTTCATATTTTTTTATTAGAGCTGTAATAAGTTTTGCCATAAATATAATTCCAAGTAAAACCCCAATACCAAAAGGTAATAAAATAAGTAAATTTGAACCAAGTTCTTTAAAATTAGTTAAATTTGAAATAGTATTAATAATCTTTTCATAATAGCCAAAAATCATAAGAACAAATGATCCAGAAATACCAGGTATAACCATTGAAGAACTAGCAAGAAAACCCACAACAACAAGTAAAATATAATCCAAAATAGTCATATTAGTAAATGAAATTTTAATAATATCAACTTTGGCAAATGAAATAGCGATTACAATAAAAAATGTTATGAAAAACACAATAAAATTGGTAATACTTCCTTTTCCTCTTGTTTTTCTCATCAAAAGTGATGTTCCACCAAAAATAAGACCTACAAAAAGAAATACAGTTTGAGCTTTAAAATTAGCTAAAGCATAAGATACCAATTTACTAGTTGATAAAATAGAAACAACAATTCCTAAAATTATTGGTGTTAAAAATTTAACATTATTTTTAAAATTCTTAAATAATGTACCTATTGCATCAAGTATTTTTTCATAAAGTCCAAGAGACACTGCAAGTGTTCCTCCGCTTACTCCTGGAATTATATTAGCAATTCCTAAAATAAATCCTTTTATAAATAAAATCAAACTATCTTTTGGTTTCATATTATACATCCTTCATAAAAAATAATTTTAAAGAATAAGTTATTTCACTATTGACATCTTTGTATACAACAATCTTATAGATGATGTTATCGTATACTTTAACATTGCCACCATCTTTTTCATAAGATTTTTCTTTTACAACATATACAGGTTGTTCTCCATTTGTTATTTTGCCAAAATTAATGTAACCTAAAATAAACCAAAAAATTAATAATACTACAATAACCTCTAAAATAACTGTAACTATCTTTTTCATAACTACCTCCAATTATATTTTAACACATAATATAAAAATATATATAAAATTATTCATTTATTTGTCTAAATTTACCATTTTTTAATCAACTTTTTTAATTGATTTATGATTTTTAAGTAATTGTTTTATACCAACATCTTTATTAAATGCAATTGAAATAATATCTTTATTAATTCCAATAACAACACCAAGTCCAAATTTTTCATGCATTACTTTATCGCCATATGAATAAGAAACATCTTTATCATAAACATTTTTTTCTTTTTTCACGATAGTATCTTTATCTTGATTTTCTATTTCAATTAAATCATCAGATATTTCATTTATAAATCTTGATGGAATACCAATTTTTTCTTCACCATATAACATTCTTTTTTTAGCATTAGTAAGATATAACTTTTTCATAGCTCTTGTTATAGCAACATACATAAGTCTTCTTTCTTCTTCAAGTTCAGAAGAAGAATTCATACTATTTTTATGAGGGAATATTCCTTCTTCTAATCCTACGATAAATACATAAGGATACTCTAAACCTTTAACTGAATGAATAGTCATTAAAGTAATTCTATTAGGATCATCTTTATATTCTTCCTTATCACTTACTAAAGATATTTCAAGTAAAAAATCTTCCAAAGAAATAAGGCCTTCCCTCTCCTCAAATGATTTAGTTATTGATTTAAACTCTTCTAAGTTTTCAAGTCTAATATCAGCATCTAATGTTTTTTCAGCTTCTAAAGATGTTTTCATTCCAGATTTATCTAATACTAAATCGATTAATTCAGTTAGAGTTACTTCTTCACTTTTTTCTTTTAATTCTAAAATAAGATTTTTAAACTCTAATTCTTTTTTTTCACTTAAACAAGAAAACATACTAGTATTATATGTAGCAGCAGTTGTTTCTAGTTTTTCTATACTTTTTTCTCCTATTCCTCTTTTTGGAGTATTAATTGCTCTTAATAAACTTATGTTATCGTCTTGATTATTAATAAGTTTTAAGTAAGATATCAAATCTTTTATCTCTTTTCTATTATAGAAATAAAAACTACCTACTACTTTATAAGGAATGTTTTCTTTTAAAAGACTATCTTCAAAAACACGTGATTGAGCATTAGTTCTATAAAGAATTGCAATATCACTATAAGAAATATTATTTTTTACTAATTCTTTTATTTTTCTTATACAATAAAACGTCTCATCAACTTCATCAAAAGCTCTATAATAACTTATCTTATCACCAATATCATTTTCACTCCAAAGATTTTTATCTTTTCTTTCTTTATTGTTTTTAATAACATCATTCGCAGCCTTTAATATAGTTTTACATGAACGATAATTTTGTTCAAGAAAGATTGTTTTACTATCCTTATAATCTTTTTCAAAATTTAAAATATTTCTATAATCAGCATTTCTAAAACCATAAATTGATTGATCAACATCTCCAACTACACAGATATTTTTATACTTTTTACTAAGCATTTTTGCTAAAATATATTGCACTTTATTAGTATCTTGATACTCATCTATTAATATATATTTATATCTTTCTTGATATTTTTCTAGAACATCTTCATGTTCCATAAATAGTTTTATAGGTAAAATAAGTAAATCATCAAAATCAACTGAATTATTTTTAAATAAAGTATCTTGATATTTGCTATATACTTTATAAATTACATCATCTTCTTCACTACATACAAATTTTTTATATTCTTCAGGCATAACAAATTCATTCTTGCAACTTGATATTTTATTTCTTATCATATAAGGATTAAATGTTTTCGGATCAAGTCCCATATCTTTTATAATTTTTTTTATTAAAGTTAAAGTATCATCACTATCCATAATATTAAAATTTTTAGAAAATCCTAAAAGTTGATAGTTTTCTCTTAATATTTTTACTCCAAAAGAATGAAATGTACATGCCGTAAGAGGCGTATTACCAATTAACTTTGTAATACGTTCTTTCATTTCATTAGCAGCTTTATTAGTAAAAGTAATTGCTAAAATATTATAAGGATTGACTCCATATTCTTCAATTAAATAAGCAATTCTTGTTGTTAATACTCTAGTTTTACCAGATCCTGCTCCCGCTAAAATAAGAAGAGGTCCATCTTTATATAATACTGCTTCTTTTTGTTCTTTATTTAAGTTTTCTAACATCATTACCACCATTATAAATTATACATTAAATATAATTTTAAAAAAAGCGAACAGACATAATTTTACAATAATATTTTATTTTCTCACAACATCTATCATGTTTCATATAATACACAAGGAGGAATGATATGAAAAAATATTTAACTTTAATAGTTAGTATATTAATTATTTTATTTTTTGCTTGTTGTTATTTTATTGAAGTAAATAAAAAGAATAACAATGAATTAAGAAAAATAACTGTGGCAGAAGTTACTCATAGTTTATTTTACTCTCCATTTTATAGTGCAATAGCAAATGGTTATTTTGAAGATGAAGGAATTGAAATTGATCTTTTACTAACACCTGGTGCTGATAGTGTTATGGCATCTGTTTTATCAGGAGATGCTGATATTGGATTATCTGGTAGTGAGGCTACCATCTATATATATAATAGTGGTGAAAAAGATTATATAAAAACTTTTGCTCAACTTACTCAAAAAGATGGATCATTTATTGTATCAAGAACTAATATAGAAAATTTTACTTTAAATGATTTAAAAGGAAAATATATAATTGGAGGAAGAATTGGCGGTATGCCTGAAATGACTTTAGAATATGCTTTAAAAGAAAATGGAATTAATCCAAAAAAAGATTTAACTATTGATACTTCTATTTCATTTTCTTCTATGGCAAGTTCTTTCATTGGTGGAATTGGTGATTTTGTAGCTTTATTTGAACCACAAGCAACAAAAATTGTTAATGAAGGTTATGGCTATATTGTTGCATCTTTAGGCGAAATTGGTGGAGTTGTCCCATACACAGCTTTTAATGCAAAAATTAGTTTCATTGAAGAAAATAAAGATTTAATTGATGGATTTACCAAAGCAATTCAAAAAGGATTAGATTATGTTCATGAAAATGAAAGTAATGTTATTGCAGAAAATATTCTTAGTTTTTTCCCAGATACATCATTAAATGATTTAACTTCTGCGATAGAAAGATATAAACAAAATGATACTTGGCCTAGTACAACTACGTTTACTAAAGAATCATTTGATCATTTACAAGATATTGTAATTGAAGCTGGTTTCTTAGAAAAAAAAGTTGATTACAATGATTTAATTTATGTAAAATAAAAAAAGACTTTGAATTTTTCAAAGTCTTTTTTATAATGTTTCTACATCTGCTTGTTGTTTTTCTTCTTCATTTAAAACAACGTATTCTTTAGTATCTAAAAAATCATCATCTTCTTTTTGTTCAATAACATCTGTTGTGTCTTCCAAAACTATTTCATCATCTATTGGTGTTGGAATAACATTATCCTTAATTAAATCTACTTCAGAAATTATTTTTTCTTTCACTTCTTCATCATCAACTAATTTCATTGGTTTAACATCATATTCATTTTCCAAATTATCCATATTTTCTTCTTTTACAACTTCTTTTTTTGAAGAAAAAATTCCAATTATAATTGATATAGTAATTAAAACTAATCCAATTACAATAAGTATACCAGGAAACTCTAAAAACATACTAAGTTTCACTACAACCATCTCCTTATATTCTAAGATAATGATAGCAAAAATAGATTAATAATTCAAGTATTTTTATTGGTTATTAATTATTTTTACAACTGCTTTATTAGATATATCAATTTTATTTTTTACATCCAACATTTTTTTATAAGTAAGATTTTTTAAATCTTTTATTTTTTCATTTTTATAACCACCATAATAAATCACATCATCAAAGATATCGTAAGACATCAATGAAACATTATCAACTGTTTTTACCTCATTAGCAATTAAACAAGCTCTCATTCTTTCAAAATCTTTTTCATTTAATTTAATATTTTTTAATTCTTGTTCTATTTTTTCTAAAGCTTTATCATTTTCACTTATTATATTGAAAGTAATAACAATATGAGTTTGAGTAATTGTTATAAAATATGAAAAATCAATAAACAATTTTTTTTCTAATCCCTCTTCATAAAATAAACTAGTATCAGAAAATGCCAATCTAAGTATCATAGATAAATAAATGCCTAAATTATAATCATCTAATGAAAAGATTTTTTTATTAATTTTATAATTAAGCGAAATTCTCGGAGTTGAAACATTAAGTTTTATTTCTTCATATTCTTTTTTTACCTGATCTGGTTCTTCAAATTTTATTTTTTCTATCTTTGATTTTGATTTTTTAATTTTACTAAAATTATTTTTTACAATATTAATTGCATCATTTTTATCAAAGTTACCAGTGATAATTAAAAACATATTATTTGAGGTATAAAACGAATTATAACAAGTAATTAAATCATCTTTAGTTATATTTTTTATGTCCTCTTCTTCTCCAACTACTTTTTTGCCATAAGGATCATTAACAAAAAGATTAGCTCTTGATCTTTCATTTAAGACTCTATCTGGATTATCTTCATACATTCTTTCTTCTTCTAAAATAATACCTTTTTCTTTAGTTACATTTTCATTTGTAATATA
>JAQXMG010000035.1 GCA_029012525.1 bacterium | reverse complement strand
TTATATATTAAATTTTCTTTGCTAAACAAATTTGTAATATTTTAAAAGCAATTATTTACACATTTTATGTCAATTAATAATTGATCCTTGTTTATTTACAAATAATCTTTATTATTGTATACTAATTATAAAGTTAAGAAGGTTTTAATATGAGTAATAATAATGAAAATAATACTACTACTGTTGATTTTAGTAAATTAAGGGATTTTATAAAAGAAAACAATGAATATAACAAAACAATTAAAAAGAAAAAAAAGAAAATTGTTGTATTTTTTATAAATATAATTACTATTGTTTCTTTAATCGCTGGTGGAATTGGAATTAAACTTCTACTTGATTATAAAGAAGACCAGGAAGAAACAAAAAAACTTCAACAAGAACTAGCTGATAAAAAGGAAACAATTATAAGTATGGTAGAACAAGATATACAAAAAGAAATTGATGAAATACCTGTTGTTGATCCTAAAATAACAGAACTTTTTGATAGCTTATTAAAAGATAACAATGATGCTGTTGCATGGTTGAAACTAAATAATACTGATATTGATACTCCTATTGTTCAAAGTGATAACAATGAATATTATTTAAATCATAATTTCAATAAAAAATACAATGAAATTGGTTGGACCTTTGCAGATTATAGAAATAATTTTCCAGATCTTAGTACTAATACTATTATTTATGGTCATACTTACAGAAATAGTACATTAGCCTTTAGTAGTTTAAAAAAAGTTCTAAATAAAAGTTGGTACGATAACGAAGAAAATCAAATTATTTATTTAACCACGACTGAAAAAGAGTTAAAATTTAAAATTTTTAGTATCTATACTGTAAAAAATACTAACGATTATTTAAAAACAAATATGAATAAAGAAGAATTTAATGTATTTATAGCTAATGCTTTAGAAAGAAGTGTTAAAAACTTTAATACCGAAGTTAAATATGGTGATAAAATACTTACATTATCTACTTGTTATAATACATCAAATTATAGACTAGTTGTTCATGCTAAATTAGTGGAGGATGATTATGAATAAAGATGCAAGAAAAAAATATAAATTAAAAGGATATATATCAAAAATTATCATTATAATTTTATTTGTTGCATCAATTTCAACTTTAGGATATTCAATATATAAAATAATAAATTGGCAAAAAGACAATAATAAAGTTAAGCAAATAGAAGAAGTAGTGAATAACTTAAATGTTACAAAAGAAATTATTGATAATAAAAATACTAATAATGTTAATCCTCCAGAAGATGAATTCGATCCTTATTGGGATTATATTAAACTAAATCTTTTAGAAGTTGACTTTAATGAATTAGAAAGTATTAATCCTGATACTGTTGGTTGGATCTTTGTTGCGGATACCAATATTAATTATCCTGTTGTTCAAGCAAGTAACAATAGTTACTACTTAAATAATGACTATAATGAAAATTACAATGATGCCGGTTGGATTTTTATGGATTATAGAAATAATTCTAAAGAATTTGATAAAAATACCATTATCTATGGGCATTCTAGGCTTGATAAATCAATGTTTGGTTCACTTAGAAATATAACAAGCAAAAGTTGGTTTAATAATAAAAACAATCATACAATAAAATTTTCTACAAAATATGAAAATACATTATGGCAAGTGTTTAGTGTTTATACAATTGAAGCTGAAAACTATTATATAAAAACAAGTTTTAAAGATGATACTGAATATAAAACATGGCTTAATACAATGTTAAATAGAAGTATATATAATTTTAATACTAGTGTTAATACAAATGATAAAGTTCTTACCCTATCATCTTGTTATACAAATGATGGTGTAAGAGTTGTATTACATGCTAAGCTTATTAAGGAAGCAAAAAGATAAGCAATCAATTTAAGTATTGATTGCTTTTTAATTCTTGTTTTAAAGTTGTTTTATCCCCATGTCCTGGATAAATTATTAAATCTTCATCCATAGTTTTTATTTTACTTAAGCTTGAAATCATATCTACATTAGAACTATTTGGAAAATCAACTCTTCCAATTGTTCCTTTAAATAGAAAATCTCCTGTAAAAATGCAATTATATTCATAAAAGTAAAAACTAATGCTATCACTAGTATGCCCTGGTGTATAGATAACTTGAAATTTAAATGGATTTAAAAAATGTTTTTGTTCAAATAAATTATCATAATCATAACTTTTTATATCGTACATTTCTCTTAAAATATTACATGCTCCAATATGATCATTATGATTATGAGTAATTAAAATACCAACGGGAGTTAATTGTTCTTTTTCTATATGCTTTATTATTTTATTTTCTTCTGCTCCCGGATCTATTATTAAACATTTATCTTCAACAGATAAAATATAACAATTAGATTGTAATGTTCCAACAACTAAGGTATCTATATTCATTATTTATTTTGAACCCCTTTTTTATAAGCATCTCTTAAATAAAATGAATCTTTACATCCCATAAATAGAATTACAGAATTAGGATAGTCATACAATTTTGATATTTCATCTAAAGAGATATGCTCACAATTTGGAACTAAATCTATAATCATTTTAGAATTAATATTAGGATAGTCTTCAATTTTTTCACGAGCTGGTTCAATATCCGTTACAAATGCTTTATCAGCAAGTTTTATTACTTCAGCAAATTCTTTGTAAAATGCTTCAGCACGAGATAATGTATAAGGAATTAAAACTGCAACAACAGTTTTTTCTGGATATTTTTGTCTTGCCGTTTCAATTACTGTTTTTATTTCTGTTGGATGATGTGCATAATCATCTACTAAAATACAATCTCCTACTTCTTCTTCACTAAATCTTCTTTTGGCACCACCAAAGGTATCAAGATAATAAATGATATCGTCTTTTTCTATACCAAGCAAGAATGACATATAAATACATGCTAAACTATTTAAAATCATGTGCTTACCATATAAATGAATGTCAAAGTGACCATAAAATTTATTATTTATATAGCAATCAAAACTAGATCCTTCTTTTGTTTGAACTAAATTTTTAGCAATAATATCGTTATTATCGTTAAAACCATAATAAACAATTTTATCACTTTTTAATTTTCTAACATTAACATCATCACCACAAGCAATAACCTTTTCACTTGTTTTATCAATAAATTGTTGAAAAACATCTATTATTTCATCAACATTTTTATAACAATCAACATGATCAAGTTCAATATTAGTTACAATTGCATATTTTGGATTGTAATTTAGAAAATGTCTTTCAAATTCACAAGACTCTATCACAAAATTATTAGAATCTTTATTTATATAGCCTGTTCCATCTCCAATTAAATAATTAGTTCCTATAGTATTGTTTAGTATTCTTGATAACATTGAAGTTGTAGTTGTTTTGCCATGAGTACCAGAAATACATATAGAATCATACTTTCTTGTAAAGTCCCCAATTATTTCAAAATATCCTCTTACAGGAATATTTAGTTTTCTTGCTTTTTTAATAACAGGATGATCTTCATGAATTGCTGCAGTATTAATTACAGTCATATCAGAAGTTAATTTATCAGTATTATAATAAATTGGAATTCCTCTTTCTTTTAAAGGAGGTTCCGTTACTGCAAAATAAGTTAAGTCATCATAACCTATAATTTCATTTCCTAAGTCGTGTAACATACAAGCAAGTCCACTCATTCCAGATCCTTTTATACCTGCCATAAAATATTTCATATAATCACCTATTTTCTTTTTTCAATTTTTTCCATACCACCCATGTATGGTCTTAAAACTTCAGGTATTTTAATTGTTCCATCAGGCATATAATTATTTTCAATTACTGCAATTAAACCTCTTGGTGTTGCAACTACAGTGTTATTTAAAGTTGAAACAAAATAGTTGCCTTCTTTTCCTTTAGCACGAATTCCAAGTCTTCTTGCTTGGGCATCGCCTAAAGTTGAACAAGATCCTACTTCAAAATATTTTTGTTGTCTTGGACTCCAAGCTTCAACATCACATGATTTAATTTTCAAATCAGCAAGATCACCACTACAACATTCTAAAGTTCTAACTGGAACATCTAAACTTCTGAAAAATTCAACTGTATATTGCCACATTTTATTATAGAAATCCATTGATTCTTCACTTCTACATAAAACAACCATTTCTTGTTTTTCAAATTGATGAACTCTGTATAAACCTCTTTCCTCAAGTCCATGAGCTCCAACTTCTTTTCTAAAACATGGTGAATATGAAGTTAAACAGATTGGAAGTTCTTCATCTTTTAATAATCTATCTTTAAATCTTCCTATCATAGAGTGTTCACTTGTTCCAATTAAGTATAAGTCTTCATTTTCTATTTTATACATCATTGCATCCATTTCAGCAAAACTCATAACTCCATTTACTACATCGCCCCTAATCATAAATGGTGGAACACAATAAGTAAATCCTTTATTTATCATAAAATCTCTAGCATAACTAAGCATTGCTGAATGAAGTCTTGCAACATCACCAATTAAATAGTAGAAACCATTACCACTAGTTCTTCCCGCACTTTCTTTATCAAGACCAGATAATGCTTCACATATATCAGCATGATATGGTATTTCATAATCGGGAACTTTTGGTTCTCCAAACTTTTCTATTTCAACATTAAAACTATCATCTTTTCCAATTGGAACGCTAGAATCAATTATTTGAGGAATTTTCATCATAATCTCTTTAATTTTTGCTTGTAAATCTTCTTCATCTTTTTCTAATGTTTCCAACTCTTCATTAATTTTTTCTACTTGTTCTTTGCAAGCGTTTGCTTCTTCAACATTTTTATCACGCATTAAAGCTCCAATTTTACTACTTATGTTATTTTTTTCGCTTCTTAGATCATCACCATGTTTCTTAAAATCACGATATTTTTTATCTAAATCATATACTTCATCTACTAAAGGAAGTTTTTCATCTTGAAATTTTTTCTTAATATTTTCTTTAACTAATTCTTTATTATTCCTAATTAAATTAATATCTATCATATTTAGTTCTCCTCACATTTTTTAAAACGATTTTTTAATTTACTAAATACCCCTTCTTTATTGTTTTCTTTAAAATAATCTTTTTTAATTTTTACAACTTGATTACTCAAAAGTAAGATACCTATAAGGTTTGGAATTGCCATAAGTCCATTGGCAGTATCAGCAAGACTCCATGCTAAATCAAGTGTTGTGTAAGATCCTATAAAGATAAATACCAACCAAACAATTCTTATAACACAATCACTTTTTGTGCCAAATAGATATTCAGCTGCTTCTTGACAAACATAACTAGATGATGTAAGGCAAGTAAATGAGAAGAGAATCGATGCTGCTAATATAAAGTAACTACCAAATCCACCTCCAAATAAAATATCAGCAGATTCCATAACAAGAGCTGTTCCTGATGTGCCAGTTGTATAAACTCCAGCCATAATAATCATCAAACCTGTAATAGTATTAATAATAATTGTATCAAAAAATACCTCAGTTACTCCCCAAACTGCTTGTTCAATAGGATTATCTACAGTTGAAGCATTTTGTGTTATAGCAGCAGTTCCAAGTCCTGCTTCATTAGAATACATTCCTCTAGCTAATCCAAATTTTATTACTTGAGCAACTGATGCCCCTAAAAATCCTCCAGCCGCTGCAGCAGGTTTAAAGGCACTTTTGAAAATAAGGACAAATGCATCAACTACTAAAGAAGCATTTGTTAAAATAATAACAAGGCCACATATTACATATAATATTCCCATAAATGGAACAACATAGTTACTAAATTTACCAAGACGTTTGATACCACCAAAAATTACTATTCCAACAATTATAACAAGAACAAGTGCAATAACAATTTCTGGGACATTAAATTTAGCATTAATTGTTGTAACAATGTTATTTGTATCAACAACTGCTGCTATAATAATATAAGAAAACACTGCCATAACAGCATAAAATCCTGCTAAGAACTTGCTTTTTAGTCCATCTCTTAGATAATACATTGGACCACCTTTTACAACGTCTTCACCATTTTTGTTTTTCTTAAACTTTCGATAATAAATACCAAGTGTTATTTCAGCAAACTTTGTTGCCATTCCAAGAAATGCTGCAACCCACATCCAAAAAAGTGCCCCAGGTCCACCACTTGCTATAGCTGTTGCAACTCCTGCAATATTACCTGAACCAACTATAGCACCAAGTGATACTAGTGCTGCTTGTCCTCTTGAAATAACACCTTTACCACTTGCTTTTTTAAACATACTTCCGATAGTATTTTTAAAAATAAACTTAATTTTTGTAAATTGGATAAAACCAAGTCTAACTGTAAAGTAAATACCTACGGCAAATAATAAAACTATAATAGGTACTCCCCAAACAATATTGTTAATAAAATCATTAACTTCTGTAATTACATCAATCATACTTTACCTCTTTTCTAAATTTATATTTTAAGTATAACATTATTTTTATTAAGATGTAAAGAAAAAAAGCCATTATTTGGCTTCGACTATAAGCTTGATAGCAGTTCTTTCTTCACCATCAATTGAAATATCTGCAAAAGCTGGAATGCAAACTAAATTTTTTCCACTTGGAGCAACAAAACCTCTTGCTATTGCAATTGCCTTAATAGCTTGATTTAATGCACCTGCTCCTATTGCTTGTATTTCTACTACTCCTTTTTCACGAAAAACATTAGTTAATGCCCCTGCTACTGAATTAGGGTTTGATTTACTTGACACTTTTAGTGTATCCATATTTTTATCATCCTTTCTTTGTATAGTAAAGTATATTAAAAATTTCATAAGAAAATTACAAAAAACTAATCAAAAATAATTTTACAAAAATTTAATCTTTTTAAGCGAAGAAATACCATATAAATATATTAAAAATAAATCAAAACCTCAACTTAATTCATACAATATTATAGGTGAAGTTTATGTTTAATAATAATGCTAAACACGGAATGTTCTGTAATTGTTGTGCTTGTAAAAGCAAAAGAAGAAGTAGCGGTTGCTACTTAGGAGTCATTATTTTCTTTCTTTTTATAATAATATACCAATCATTTCTTTTGATTTTTTTCCCTTATACTTGGAGTTGTATTATATTATTCGTTGAAATATTATTCATTCTTATTCTCCTCATTGGTATAATAGGGTGATATTATCTTTTCAGTTTTAATTATATAATTTAATAAATAATCAACTTTTTTACAATTATCATATTCATCATCAGAAAAATCTATTTTTTTTGGAATTGATATAAGTATAAACAAAAGTTTTAATTCATCCTCATGTAAAGGATATTTACTATTATAAAGTTCAAATAGACTTTCAAAATCAACATCATCATAGATATTTTGATATAATTTATAAATATCAAATATTGGAATATCATATCTAGCATTATCCCAACTTATAAGAAAACTTCCTTCTTCATTTCTTAATAAATGGTCTAAAGATAAATTATTGTGAATCAAAACTTTTCTTTCTTTTTTTGAATTTTTTATTTTTTCATACCATGAATCTAATTCATTTTTACAAAAATCAAGAGAAGCATATATCTTTGATATATTTCTTACTAGCAAATAATTGGAAGGCGACATATATATTTCAGTATCAATATAATTATTGAGTTCATTATAATAACTTACCAAATCATTAATTTCTTTTAATGTATCTTCATATATTTTTTTATAATCATCGATATCTACTTCTTCATAAGTAGTTGTTTTATTATGCAATAAACTAACAATATTAATTAGTTCTTCTGCCCTATCATATTTTGGAATATCATAATCCTCAATAAAAGACTCTATATAATAAGAGTCTCTATCATATAGATTATAATATTCTGGCATGTAATGAAAATTTCTAAGTCTTAAATAATTATAAAATTCTTTAATATTATCTTTTCTTTTTTTTAATACATATTTACCATTATTAGAACTAACTATTAAGCTATCTTTGTTTTTAACATAACCAAGAGGGGTTATTTTATACTTTTTTAATACTTCTCTAGCTTCATTCATCTTTACATTGTGGTATTATAATTTTCATTCCTGATGTGATTTCAGTTATATCATTATAATTTAATATTTCTTCTTTACTAACCCTGTATTTTTCTTTCAAAGTATCAAAAGTATCTTCATCTTTAGTTAAATAAACATAATAAGTTTGATAAGTATTTTCTGTCTTAAATAAATCTTCATTACTACTTTTTATAACATTTACAGGATTAATCCTTTCTGTTTCTTTTTCTTGATATGTAATATCTACTTTTTTATTGCTTTCAACTTGTTCAATATCAAGTTGTTGTGTTTTTTCTTTTACTGGTTCGGTTTATTTTATTTCTTCTAATTCTTCTATTTCATCTAATGTTTCTAATTTATTTTTATCTTCTTCAACTTCTTCATTTTCAATACATCTTTCTTTTTTTATTAAATTATCAATAACAACAGCAATATTTACTTTTAAAATAGAATCATCTACTAAATCATAATAAAAATCATCAATATCAACTGTTGCATCATAAGTATCATAATCATCACTAATAGCTATTTCGCAAGGTATTTTATAACTAAATTCTTCTTCGGTTATACTAGCTTTATTCATCTTAAATTTTCCTTTAATATAAAAATTACCAGTTATAAGATCCTCACCTTTTAATTGTAAATCATGATCTAGTGAAATACTAGTTATATCACTTACTACTTTTTTAAAAGTAATTTCTTTATTAAAAGGTATAATTTGTTTCATAATTTTTCCTCCTTACGCTTTAAGTATATGTAGAAAAATTGTTAAAATGAAAAAAATATAATATAAAAAAGCACCATTAAGTACTTTTCTATAAAATAAATTAATTATGTATTAAAATTTTATTATCTTTTGTTTTAAAATTGAAGTTTAAATTATCAATAACTTCACTATAGTTTGATACTAAAATAAATTCAATATCCTTAGTGATATCTTTATCCAAATTTAAAAGTTCTTTCTCATTAGATTTTGGTAAAAATATTTTATTAACCCCATACTTTTTTACTCCAATTATCTTTTCTTTTAAACCTCCGATAGGTAAAACTTTTCCCTTTAAAGTTATTTCTCCAGTCATTGCAATATTTTTTGGTATTTCAATATTTTTTATTTCACTTATTATTGCAGTTGTTATAGCAATTCCAGCACTTGGTCCATCTTTTTTTACTGCTCCTTCAGGTATATGAATATGAATATCATTTTTTTCAAAAATTGATGGATTTATTGAAAGTTTTAAAGCATTACTTTTAATATAACCAATACTTGTTTTTACACTTTCAATAAATATTTCTCCAAGATAACCTGTTGCAACTATATCTCCTTTTCCTTTATAAATACTTATTTCAATAGGAAGAATATCTCCTCCAAAAGAGGTATAAGCCATGCCATTAGAAACACCAACTATACCATCATAGCAAAAATCATTCTCTAAATATCTTTCTAATTTCAAATATTTTTCTACTTCTTTTTCAGTAATTAAATATTTTTTGTCTTTTTTATCAAATACGATTTCAGTTATAATCTTTCGTACAATGCTTTCTATCTTTCTTTCAAGATCACGAACTCCTGATTCTTTTGTATAACTTCTGATAATCTTTAAAATAGCTTTATCGGTGAATTTTAGCATATCAGGATCAACACCTAAATTAGAAATAATCTTTTTTATTAGATGATTTTTAGCAATTAAAAGTTTTTCTTTTTCAGTATAACTATTTATCTCAATTATTTCTAATCTATCTAATAATTCAACGGGAATATTTTCAATATAATTAGCAGTACAAATAAACATTACTTTAGATAAATCATAAGGTTCTCCTACATAATTATCAGTGAAAGTTTTATTTTGCTCTTTATCTAAAACTTCAAGCAAACTAGATGAAGGATCACCTTTTATATCTTTACAAAGCTTATCTATTTCATCTATTACAAAAACTGGATTATTACTTTTTGCTTTTATCATACCATTAATTATTCTACCAGGACTTGCTCCAACATAAGTTCTTCTATGGCCCATTATTTCTGCTTCATCATTTACTCCTCCAACAGAAATTTTAGCATAATTTTTACAAGTTGCACGAGCAATACTTTTAGCAAGAGTAGTTTTTCCAACTCCTGGTGGACCTACTAAACAAAGAACTTGACCATTTTCCTTTTTAGAAAATATTCTAAGTGCAAGATATTCAATTATGCGTGATTTTACATCATCTAAACCATAATGAGTTTCATCAAGAATTTTTTTAGCAATTTCTAAATTTTTATTATCAGTTGTACTAACATATGGAAGGTCTAACATTAAATCAATGTAATTTCTAATAATACCAATTTCAGGACTAGTTATTGGAGTAATTGAAAAATGATCTAATTCTTTGAATAACTTATCTTTAATATTTTTAGGACATTTACTTTTAGCAATTTTTATTTTTAATTCATTAACTTCAAAATCTTTATCAAAAGATGTTCCAAGTTCCTCTTTTATTGCTTTTAATTTTTCTTGCAAAATATATTCCTTTTGTTGCTTTTCTATATTTTTACTAACCTTTTCTTCGATTTGTTTTTCCAAAGTAACAATTTTTAATTCGGTGTTTATATCTTCAAGTAACATTGTTGTTCTAACAGTTGGATTAATTTCATTTATATATTCCATTTTTCTATCATAACTATGATGCATCGAAATACATACAATATCAGTTAATCTATCTAAATCAGTTAAATTTCTGATTTTACTTAAAATACTATTGCTCATCGAAGGATTATTATCAATATAATATTCAAATTGTTTAACAAGACTTCTTATATAAGCAAGTTCTTCAACTTTATCTAATTTTTCACAATTAATACTTTTAATATCCGCTACAATCGTATTATCTTCTTGTTTATAATTTTCTATTTTTACCCTATTCAAGCCACGAATAACTACTCTTGTTTTTTTATTTGGCAAATCAATTTTCATTTCTATATAACCTAATACACCAATATTAGGCAAATCATTTAAATCAATATTTTTTTCTAAAATATCGGTTTGATGAACAATTAAAATATGTTTTTCATAATAAGTTTCCGCTAAATTCAATATTTCTTTATCAGATTCATTTTCTAATTCTAATCTAATTTCACCACTTGGGAAGAGAATAATATTTTTTAGAATAATAACAGGTAAAGTTGTCTGATTCATATATTATCACTCCTTCAAAAACAATACTTATTATTATAACAATATATTTTTTTTTAGCAATAAATTTTACAAATTTTTAACTTTTTTTTGTAAATGGAAAAAAATGACAATAATTCACACAATTAATATTTTTTGTAAACTTTTGTAAAACATATACCTTTGTTTTTTTTAAAATGTTATAATTTATATGGTGAGTAGTATGATAGTAGAAAAACAAAACAACATATTTTATTTTTTTATGGAAAAAAATGATTTATTTTTTGATAAAAGTGTTAGTAACAAAAGTAATGATTATTTTTCTGTGTATACATTGTTTTGGAATGTTTATGTTAATGCAAAACAAGCATTATTAAATTTAAAGAAAAATCCAAGTTATAACATTAGTGATAGAGGAATAGAACAAGTTGATTTAGAAAAAAAGTTTAGAGAAAATAATATTCCAGAAAAATATCAAAAATTTATTATTGCAATACCAAAATGTATTGATAATGATGGATATGAACTTGAAACTAGAACTGAATTTGACCTAACTAGTTTAAATAAATTTTGTGTTGGTGATCATATTTTTGCTTTTGGTAAAAGTTATGAAAATTATAAATTATATACTTGTTTTGAATTAAAAAAAATATCAGAAGAAGAAGTCATTAACTTTAGAAAAGAATTAAAAGAAAATAATATTTTAGAAAATTATCAAAAGGTTGCAAATGAGGTATTTAAAACTAAACCAATGGTAAGAAAAAAATAAGTTAGAACATTCTAACTTATTTTAATTTTTTTTATACATGTTTAACATTTTTTTATAAATATCAGGTTCAATTATATTAATTGATGCGATTGATGTCTCAAGAGATTTTTTATAATTTCCTTTAAAGAATAACTGAGTAGCAGCATCAAGTCCTTTTTCTATATCTTTATCAAGTGGTTTGTATCTATTACCATATGTGATAATCATTTCAGAAAGTTTAGCAGTTTTAACCATTTCATTAGTTGTGCTTGCAAGTTTAAGTGATAAATCTCTTGCTGTATCTACCCTTATGTTTAATGTTTTTATAGTAATTGGAGTTTTTTCTAATTCTTTTATTATTTCATAAATAGCTTCATTAGCTTCTGATAACTCAACAAAATAGTTATTAGAAATAATAGGAAGATTATAACTTCTGATATTAGCTTTACATTTCTTTAAAAGTTCTGTTATTTCATCTAATTGCTCTCTTGCCCTTTGTTCATCTTCTTTCATACTTCCAAGTGATCTTAAACAAGCGTCAAATCTTTCCTCAACATCCTGTAAAGAAATAGTCAATTTTTCTATTTCTTCCCTTAAAACTGAATATGGCTCTCTTTTATTTTTCAAGTCTCCAATGATATTATTATAAGTATTATTTATTTCAAGCAAATTTTTGTTAATTAAAGAAAATTCTTCCAAATCATCACTTGTTAAGTTATACATAGATTTTATATCATCAAGTTGTTCATAAATATCACTTACTATCTTATTTATTTTGTTTAACTTTTCCCTAAATGATTTTGCAACTTCATCAAATATCTTTCTACTTCTTTTTTCAACATCAAAATCATTTAATAAATTATCTAGATAATCCAAAAATGTTTTTAGCGAGAACATACACTCTTCAAGATTAAGAATCTTTATTTTATCTACAATTTCCTTTGTTTTATGTTCTATTTGAGAAATATTATAAGGAACATTTAAATAATCAAGTGGATAACTTTTACCAAGCATAGTTGTATAAGTATCATTAACTTCTTTTATTCTTTCTGGAATAATTTTATTTGTTAATAAAATCAAATCAGGAACTTCTTCAATAACTGTACTAATATGAGCAATCATCTCATCTATCACTTTAACAATTGAAACAATCTCACTATAATTATTATCTTCCATCACTGTTTCAAAATCGGTAAATCTTTTTTCAATATTTTCTAGTTGTAATTCAATATATTTATAAATATCTCCATAAGCATTTTTATTGTTTTCTAAAGTTCTTTGAAGCTCTCTATATCTACTTTTAAGTTTTGTTATAATTGCTCTATTTCTTTCTTCACTCATGGTTATTTCTCTTATTTCATCAAGTAAATTATCGGTAGTTGTTCTAAGTTTAAATATTTCCATTTCTAAATCTTGAATACGACTCTTTGCTTCCTTTAAATCATTTTGTTCAATTAAACCATCTATATCTAAGATAACATCTGTTATTTCAGAAAATCTAACTTCTTTAATATTTTTATATCTTTCACACCATTCATTATATTTTTCTTCTAATTTTTCATTTTTTATTATTACTTCTATTTTGGCAAGTTCAGATGGAATTGGAGTTGAAACAATAAGATTTCTTTGGCGTTCTAGTTCTTGTAATTCTTTTTGTAAACCATATTTTTTGCGTTTTTTAAATACTAAAAAAAATACAAGTAGTAGTATTACAAAAACAGCAATACCAGAAAGTATGTAAAAATATTCTAGTTTCATAACTTCACCTACCATAACTAATTATATATTTTTTTAAAATTATAGTCAACAAACTTTAAGACAACCAACAAGCTTTATATGTTTCACAAGTTGATGTATCACGACAAGTTGTAGTACAACTTTGATTATATCTTAAACAACTACATGATGAACAACTCTTATAAGCGCCACAATATCTAGTTGCATCTCTACAACAATATGGTGAATATGTATCATCTTCATGACATTTTCCAGAAGTACATACTGTTTTATAGCAACCATAGGCATTACATGTTTGTGAAGTACTTCCTGTTGAACTATTATAATAACTACCATATACCCAATTTGAATTATATGAAGCACATCCACAAGCTGCACAAGTATCATACTCAGCACAACTTGTATTTGTACATGTTTCACTACAACTTTGAACATAAGTTTGACAGCTACATTTACTATTTCTTGATAAGCTTAACACAACAGCAATATAATCTTTATTTCCCACTACATCTTTAGCATGAATATAATAAGTTCCTGCACTTGTTTTAGTAAACGATCCACTATAAGATGTTCCTGAAATAGAAGTCCAACTTGTTGGTGTTGTAGTTGATGTTGTTACCGCATATCCTGAAAGACCACTTCCTGAATCAGTTATTGTAAAATTAATCGTAGCAGTACCATTTCCTCCAGTAACTGTTTTAGTTATAGTTGGAGGCTCGTTATCAAATACAACAGTGACACTACATGCTCTCGATACATTACCAGATAAATCTCTTACATAAGCACTATATGTACCATCTTCGGTAATATCTTTTTTGTTAATACCACTATAAGTTCCACCATCAAATAAATATGGTTCTTCATCTAAGTCAATATCAGTTGATGTTATAATTAAGGTTTTAGTAGTACTATTTTTATCAATAACTTTTAATGTACAACTGGGTGGATTAGTATCCTTAGGTGTATACTCTTCTATTAAATAATCATTTAATTCGTTTTTCACATCAGTTATAAACTCTTTTTGATTTTTATATGTATTTCGATATAAAGCTAAAACCATAAACATAAATAATGTTAAAAGTATTAAAATTGAATAAACTACTGTTGTTACAGCAAATCCTTTATTATTTCTCATCAATATCACCTATCATAGTAATTATAACAAAAATATTAAAAAAAAGATATATTTAACTTAATATATCCATAATTTTTGACAAAGAATCTATTCCATCAGCCATTTTTTTCATTCTATCTTCAGGAGTTAACTTATAAGCTTTTTTCATTTCATCTTCAAAATATTTTAAATATTCATAGCTTCTATTCAAATATTTATACCAATATGACTTTTCTCTTAAATATCTTAAATTATTTAAATTGCCTTTTATTTTATATTGAGTATTAATATTCATTAATCATCAAAATATTTATAAAGTGGCCTTGGTTCATAAGTGCTTTTTTCCTTTTCTACATTAGAATTATCAGAAGATCTTTCCTTTAAGAAATCTTGAACATATCCTATTCCTTTTTGAATAGAACCAATTCCCTTTTGTAATTCATTCATATCAATATTTCTAAAAAGAGAAAAGAAATCCTTTAAAGTTCCACTTGTTGTACTAGTTATACCTAAATATTTGTCCCAAACATGATTAGTAGGCCCATAAAGGTCAAATAATTCATAGAAAGCTTGCCAAGTCATTTCATTATTTCTAACATAATTAACTAGGCTAGGATGCTCTTTTACAAATGATTTAAAATTATTCAAAGACATATTCTTCACCTAGTTAATTATATTCATATTATTGTAATTTTGTACCTATTTTCCTAAAAATTCATCTATTTGTTTTAATTTATCATCTATTTCCAAAAGTGAAATTTGAACAGGTTTAACATCATTTTCATCTTTATCAATATCTTTTGTTTCTTCAGTTAAATCATCTTTTTTTAGAAGTGATTCTGTTTTAAAAATGTCCATTATTTCATCTTTTGAAATTGACGTTCCTGTTTTTATTCTATCAAGAATTGGAAGTTCAGTATTTCTTATATAATCAATTGTTTGTAATTTTTTTAATCCAAATATCTTTTTATTATCAACAATAAATACTTTTTTTACTTTGTGAGGATTACTTTTTACTTCTTTCATTATTAAATATCCTCTTTTTGCTCTAGTTTGTTTCTCTAAGTCATTTATTTTTACTCTCTTCGCAGTTTCTTTATCACTAAATACTGTTAAATATTCAAAACTACTATCAAAGTTGCAAACAGATACCACTTCATCTTTTCTCAAAGAAATTGATTTTACTCCACTTGACTTTATTCCACTTACTGGAACTTCATTTAAACTAAACCATAATCCATATGAATCATTTGTTGCTACAAAAACGTCATTATATCTGTTAAGATCAGCAAAAACAACATTATCATTTTCTTTTAATTTTATACATGAAATTGGTTTAGAATATCTACTTACTTTAAATTCAGCAAGTTTTGTTTGTTTAATCATACCAAATTTAGTTGCTATAACAACGTTATTATTTAATGAAAAATCAGTTACGGGAATACAACCTATTATTTCTTCGTTTTCACTTATTTTTATAATATTACTGATATGTTTTCC
>JAQXMG010000034.1 GCA_029012525.1 bacterium | reverse complement strand
GTGATTAGTATGTTAAAAATAGAAATTTATAATAATGGAAGAATTTTAGATATAAAAGCAACAGAAGTTAAAAAAAATAAAAAAAGTATTTATTTTATAAATAAAAATGTTGTAGAGTTTGTTAAAGAATTACAAAATGAAAAAATATCAAAGGTAAAAGTAATAGGAAAAGATATAAATTTTAATGCTTCAGATGTTGATGTTACAATTAAAGATTATGATAATTTAAAAAATTATCCTTTATTTGAAGTTTTAAAAGTAAAACTAAATAGGGTATATAGACAAGAAAAATTAAAAAAAACTAAATTAAACAGGTTAAAATTAGGTACAACTGCAGTACTTTTAAGTGCAGGAATAGCAGCAACATCACTTTTAAAAGAAAATGCTAAAGGTGTTAATTTTAGTACCATAGATAATACAGATAGTCTTATTATTGAAACTTCTTTTGATGAAGTAGAAGAAGAAAATGATCTTTTTCTCGAAGAAGAGGAACCAATAATAGAAAATGTTTCTTTAAATGAAATGCTTGAAAAAACTTATCAATTTGAAATTAATCTTACTTATGATGATAGAAGTGATTCATCAAAGCTTGATACTTGTAAAGAAAAATATGGTGATTTAATTACTAAATATTCTAATATGTATGGACTTGATGCTAATTTAATGATTGCTCTAGCAACCCAAGAAAGTGGAATTCATGATCCAACAAATAGAAAAAGTGGTGCTGTTGGACTTATGCAAATTGAAGAAAGTGTTTGGAAAAATAAAGAAATAACAGTTTATAATTATGAAACCAAATGTGATGAAACTTTTAAAATAACAGAAGATACTATGACTAATTTAGAAACTAATATCAAAATTGGTTGTATGATAATGAGACAACAAATGGATTTTATGAGAAATAATCCTATCGCAGCTCTTCAATCCTATAATATGGGTTATGGTAATATGGATTATATTTTAACAAGTTACGCTAAAGATTGTGGAAAAAGTAAAAAAGGTGTTTTAGATGATTATTATGACTTTGGTTATATAACAAATGATTATTATAGAAATATGATAAATGTTGGTGATTCAAAATATGTGGAACATGTTTTATCATATTTAGGAGATAATCCTACGATAAGTATGTATATAAATGATGATACTAAACTAGAAATTAATATCAATCGCGAAAAAACAAGTATTCGTTTATAATTTATGGTATAATAATTATGTTGGTGAAGGTTTATGTATAATTTTAAAATATTGGATTTTGAAGGTCCACTTGATTTATTACTTCATTTAATAAAAGAAGATAAGATGGATATTATGAATATTGAAATTGTAAGTTTAACTAATCAATATTTATCATACATTGAAAATATGGAAAGTTTAAATATAGTTGTAGCTTCAGAATATCTTACTTTAGCATCTGAACTTATTTATTTAAAATCAAGATATTTACTTCCTAGTGATAAAAAAGATGAAGAAGATGAAGAATTTATAAATGCTAAAGAAAACTTAATTAATAGATTAATTGAATATAAAAACTATAAAGAAATGACAGGTGTGTTTAAAGAACTTGAAGAAAAAAGACAAGAGGTCTTTACTAAAGTTCCTTCTTCATTAAAGGAATATGAAACAAATAGTGTTAAAGTAAGCGATGATATTACTCTTGATGATTTACTAAAAGCTTTTTCTAAGTATTTAGAAAGAAAAAAATACCTAGAACCATTAAGTACAAAAGTAACAACAAGAGAAATGTCAGTAGAAGAAAGAAGTTATGAAATAAGAACTTTGTTAAAAACAAGAAAAAAAGTTGAATTTTTTGACTTATTTGATAATATATCAAAACCATATGTAGTAATTACCTTTTTATCAATTTTAGAAATGGCTAAAAATAAAGAATTCGTAATTACACAAGAAAATAATTTTGATAAAATATATTGTGAGGTGGCATAATGAAATCAGTTCTTGAAGGCCTTTTATTTGTTGTAGGGGATGAAGGATTAAGCATTGATGAAATTTCTTCAATAATTGAAAAGAGTAAGGAAGAAACAAGTCTTTTACTTGAAGAATTAAATCATGATTATGAAGACGAAAATAGGGGAATAGAAATAAAAAAATTAGGAGAAAAATATAAACTTACAACTAAAGAAAAAAATAGAAAGTATTACCAAAAACTAACTGAAATATCTGATGTTAGAAAATTGTCACAATCAGCACTTGAAACTTTGGCAATAATAGCTTATAATGAACCTATAACTCGTTTAGAAGTTGATGAGTTAAGAGGCGTTAGTTCAGCTCAAATGATAAGAAGTTTAATAGCTAAAGATTTTGTTAAAGAATTAGGTAGAAAAGATGTTGCAGGAAGACCAATTCTTTATGGAATTACTAAAGAATTTTTAGATTATTTTGGATTATCATCTAAAGATGAATTGCCTAAATTTGAAGATGTAAAAAAAGATGATGAAGTTGAGCTTTATAATTCAAAATATAAAGAAGAACAAGAAGAAGTTTTATAAAAACTTTTACTTGCCTGTGTGGCGGAATAGGTAGACGCGCTGGACTCAAAATCCAGTGGTAGCAATATCGTAAGGGTTCGAGTCCCTTCACAGGCACCATTGACGAATCTGTTCTAACTAATAGAACTTTAAATATACATACAATCTGAAAAAAGATTGTTTTTTCTTTTTCAGTTAGTATTTTGATGCTTGTGTCAAAATACCTAGGGGGTTAAATATTTTGTCACAAACAAAAAAAGACGATTAGTGTAATAAAATTAAGCGTCTTATATATTGAATGATTAAACTCGAAAAGGTGGTTTTTTAATGAATTTTAAACAAAAATTTTCAGGATTGAAATCTAACTGTTTAAAAGAATAACTATATAATTTTTTTATGTTATCAAGCATTACATTTTTATCATCGATTTTTATACATTGTAGATATAAATTAATAAAATTTTGATTAGGTAAACAATGAGATGAAGATGCGATATACTTCTTTGCAAAAATATTATCATTATAAATTTTTTCTATTTTCATTATTGGTAAATCAATTATTCCATTAATCTTCGCATATAGAGTTCTGATTTTTTCTAACGTTATATAATAAACAGCATAAAAACTTTCGTTATCAATTAATGATTCTAAATCTTCCATTCTATTATTAATAGAAAAAATTGAAAATTTATCATTGTTATCAAATGACGGAATAATCTTAGTGTTGTATAATGTTTTAGCATAATCTAAAAATTCTGCAGTTTTACCTTCAAAATCATAAAAGATTTCACAAGTTGCAAATTTTGTTAAATGAGAAGGATCATTATTATCAACTTCATTTTTTATTAATTGATATAATCTTTTTAAGTCTTGTATAAAATATTCTACTCTTATGCCATCAATTAATAAACTACCACAATCTTGTGTTTCATAATTATCTTTAATTATCATAACATCCAAATCTGAAAGTTTATTAGTTCTATTTCCTACATAACTCCCATATACTATAATTCCAATATAGTTAGTTAAGTTAAGTTCTTTAATAAGCTTATTTACATAATTAATAATTTCATTATTAAGCATAATTAAAAGCACCTCCCAAAAACAAAATTTATTATATCATATTTACTTTCTTTTGATACAAAATATTATTAATACTTAAATTAATTACTTTATAACAGTTGTAGACGTCTACTTCACAGGCACCACTTGAAAATTAGTCAAACTTTTATAGTTTGATTTTTTATTAATTAAAATTTTTAAATAAAATGGATGTGAAAAATTTATGAAAAATATAGAAGAAATAATTAAAAATACTAATGAAGAAGAAACAAAAAATGTAAATTGGACTAAAGCATGGAGTAAAAAATATCCAGTTTTAGCTACTTATCAAAAACAAGTTGATATTTCTAAATATGCCAAAGAAATAAGAAAAATGATTAATGAATTACAAGAAACATATAACTATAATGAATTAGATGCTATGTTAGTACTTAAAGATATTTTATATCATGAATGGAAAGATAACAAATAATAAAACAGATAAATTTTATTATTGCCTGATTTTTTACTTGTTTAAAATAAAAGTATTTAAGAATTATATTTTTTATAATATAATATATATTAAATAGGATTAAAGAAAGGTAACTATAAAGATAATGAAAAAAATTTTAATATTATATGCAACATATGGAAGTGGTCATAAAACTATTGCAGAATATATAAAAAAATATTTTGAAGCAAATGGAGATTATGAATGCATGCTTATTGATTTAATGTCATATGGAATACCAGTAATAGGTAATTTAAGTAAAAAAACAACAGAATTTTTTATGACTAAACTACCAATTATATGGTCTTTTATCTATTTTTCTTTTGACAATAAGTTATCAGCTTACATTTTTAACAATGCTTCAATGTTTTTGTTGAAAAGTAAAAAGTTACAAAAAATTATAAATGATTTTAATCCAGATATAACAATAGCTACCCATTTTTTTGGTACAGATTTAATTAATAAATATAACAAAAAAGGAATAACTAATTCTAAAATAGTTACGATAGTTACAGATTATCATGCTCATAATTTTTGGTTATCTAAAATCAAATGCATTGATGCTATTATAGTATCAAGTATTGAAGAAAAATTCTATTTATTAAAAAAAGGTTTTAAAAATAAACAAATTCATACATCAGGAATACCAATTTGTCCTAAAGTTTATGAAAATTTAGCTAAAGAAAAACTTCTCAAAAAATTTAAAATTTATAATAATAAAAAAAATGTCCTATTTTTTGTAGGAGGGGGAAATGGGGCATTAAATAATTTAATTTATTTTAAAGAAATATTAAAAAATAATTATGATTGTAATGTCTTATTTATCGCAGGCAAAAATAAAAAAGCTTATTCAAAAGCTAAAGAATATGTCAAAAAATATAATAAAAGTAATATTAGATTATATAGTTATGTCACTAATGTTAATGAGTTTTATATGGTAAGTGATTTTGTTGTAACAAAACCAGGTGGAGCACAAATAACAGAATGTCTTTATTTTAATAAACCAATGTTACTTGTAAAAAGTAATGGTGGACAAGAAATCGTTAACAGAAAAGTATTATGTCATAAAGGTTATGCAAAATGGGGAAAAAATAAAAAAACATTTAATATTTATTATAAATTAATGCTTGATGATAATTATTTAAATAAAATGTGTGATAATATAAGTAAAATAGATCATAAATCTGCTATGAAAAAACTATTTAAAATAGTAGATAATATGTAAATAAGAGGTAATTATGGAATTTTTAATTGAAGTTTTAATTGATTTAATTTTAGAAGGAAGTATTTATTTATCTACTAATAAAAAAGTACCATCATTTATTAGATATTTTCTTATTTTCTTTATTGTATTATTTTTTGTAACAATAATTGGAGGACTTTTTGTGTTGGGAATTGTTATAAGTTACCAAAATAAAGTTGCGGGATTATTTGTTATTATCATAAGTTTAATATTTTTAATTTTATGTATTTTAGAATTTAGAAAAAAATATTTAATCAAAAATAAATCAATATAAAAAGGTGCTAAACACCTTTTTATTCTTGCTCAGATAATGTTATTTCCCCATTTTCAATTGGTAAACCAGAGTAATATGCATCAGTTAAATTAATAGTTCTTTCAACTGCAGGAAGATTACTTATTTCAATTGTTACACTTTCTTCTTCTAAAGTAGCAGTTTGAAGTTCAGAAGTAAATTCATGCTCCCCATCAGAACTTGTTTGTTTATAATAAACATTAGGAGCATTACCTTCAGTTGAATATGGAACATTATTAAAAGTAGCATTTCCCTCATCATCACTTACTACAGCATCGCCATAAGTATTTCCTGAAGCATCACATCTATAAAATGTAGCTCCAACAATAGGAATACCTATTTCAGTACCATCATTAGATACATGTAAGATTAATGTACCAGTAGCTGAAACAGTAAATTCATAATTATCTAGTCCTTCACTTATTTCAACAGAGTCTGGAGTAATAGTTGAGTTATCATAACCTGTAATAGATGATGTTACGCTATAATTACCATTTGCAAGTTCTTTACTACCTATTCCATTAGTAATGGGAACTATGTGTTGTTTTGCCATATAATTATTTTTCCTTTCTCAATTGGTAGACCTTTATAATTTTTGTCCGTTATTTTTATAGTAATAGGATTTTTTTTATAAAATACAAAATTAAATGTATTACAACTATTATCATCAACAATAAAACTAGAACAAATTTTATTCAATTTATTATTACAAGGAATAATTACAATATTATATATTCCAATTTTTACATTTAAATATATTGTTTCTTTAGTATATCCATCAAAGATAATATTTTTGTTATTTAATATAATAACATGATATTTACATGTATTTAAATCATTGATTGCTTTACATTTAATTTTTATATATTTCATAATTAATCACCATATTACAATATATAATATGAGGTTTTATTTTTTTAAGTAAGTTTTTTTGACTATGATAAAAAATTTTTAGAAAGATTTTAGTTTAATATATTATAAAAAAGTTTTAATAAAAAAAGTGATACTATTAGTTTTGTATTCGATTTTTAATCTTATAATTTATTTTAATAGTGATTCATCTATTACATTTGTTAATTTAGTTATAATTATTTTATTAGGTTTATTTAAAAATAAAAAGTTATATTAATTTTATAATATTTATATTAAATTTATGATATAATTTATTTATTACTAGGAGAGTGATGTTTTTGAAAAAAATTTTTATTATTTTATTATTGATCTTTGGTTTAGTTGGTTGTAATAAAAACAACAACGAATTAGTAATGGTAACGGAGGCTGGTTTTGCTCCTTATGAATATTATGAAAACGGAGAAATTGTTGGAGTAGATGTAGATATTGCTAGAGAAATAGCAAAGGAACTTGGTAAAGAATTAGTTATAAAAGATGTTGCTTTTGATTCAATTATCAATGAGGTTAAAACAGGAAAGGCTGATTTTGGTGCTGCTGGAATTAGTTATAGTGATGAAAGGGCAAAACAAGTTAGTTTTTCTATTAATTATTCTACTTCTAAACAAGTTGTTATTGTCAAAAAAGATAGTGATATCAAAAATGTTGATGACATTTATAATAAAAAAATATCAGTTCAACTAGGCAGTGTTGCAGATAGTTATGTGACAAAAAAATATGATAAAGCAACTATTATAAGACAGAAAAAGTATTTAGCTGCCATTCAAGATTTAAAAGATAATAAGGTTGATTGTGTTGTCATGGATGAGTTGCCCGCAAAAGAAATATTAAATAATAACAATGGACTTGTAATTTTAGAAGGAGAACTTACTCATGATAGCTATGGAATGATTGTAAATAAAGATAACAAAGAATTACTTGATTCTATAAACAAAGTTTTAACAAGACTTTTAGATGATGGCATGATTGATAGTTATATTATTAATCACTCTTCTTATTGGAAAGATAGGTGAATTATGAATTTTATATTTGAAAAAATTGCGTTATTTTTATTAAATATTGGTGATTCTTTTTATCAGAGTGTTATTTATGATAATCGTTATAAATTTATTATTGAAGGATTAGTTAATACTATTGTTATTGCTTTTTTTGCTGTAATTATTGGTATTATTATTGGCGTTGCCGTTGCTTTAATTCGTAACTATCATGAACAAACAGGTAAATTAAAATTTGCTAATGTTCTTTCTAAAATGTATGTTAGTGTTATTAGAGGTACTCCAGTTATTTTACAACTTATGATAATATATTATGTTATTTTTAAATCTGTTAATATTAATATAATACTTGTTGGTATTTTAGCTTTTGGTATTAATTCAGGTGCTTATGTTTCAGAGATAATTAGGGCTGGAATTAATTCTATACCTATTGGTCAGTTAGAAGCAGGATATTCTTTAGGATTAAAATATGGACAAGTTATGAAATATATTATTTTACCTCAAGCAATTAAAAATATTTTACCTGCATTAGGAAATGAATTTATTACTTTGCTTAAAGAAACATCAGTTGGAGCTTATATTGGAATTATTGAGCTTACTAAAGCTTCAGACATAATTGCTTCCAGAACTTATGATTATTTTTTTCCATTAATTATTATTGCTTTTATTTATTTAATTATGACTTTAGGACTTTCTAAAGTAGTTAATTTAATGGAGGTGAGATTAAATAATGTTAGAGGTTAAAAATTTAAAAAAGAAATTTGGGAGCAACTTAGTATTAAAAGGAATTAATCTAAAAGTAGAAAAAGGTGATATAATTGCTATTATTGGACCATCAGGATGTGGGAAATCAACTTTTTTGAGATGTTTAAATGGATTAGAAGAAATTACTAGTGGTAAGATTATTTTTGAAGGTAAAGAAATAAATAAAAATAGTAATGATTTATCTAATTTAAGAAGAAAAATTGGTATGGTTTTTCAACAATTTAATCTTTTTCCACATTTAACTGTTGAAGAAAATATTATTTTGGCACCAGTAAAATTAAAGATGATGACAGAAAAAGAAGCAAAGAAAAAAGCTATTAAATTACTTAAGTCTATCAATTTAAGTGATAAAATTAATTGTTATCCTAATAAACTTTCTGGTGGAGAAAAACAAAGAGTTGCTATTGTAAGATCACTTATTATGAATCCTGATATTATTTTGTTTGATGAACCAACTTCAGCACTAGATCCAGAAATGGTTGGAGAAGTGTTAGAACTTATTAAAAAAATTGCTGATGATGGTATGACGATGATTGTTGTTTCTCATGAGATGAATTTTGTTAAAAAATGCGCTAATAAAATATTGTTTTTAGATGATGGTAAAGTATCTTTATTTGGAACAGTTAATGAAGTTTTTAATAGTAAAGAAAACGAAAGAATTAAAGAGTTTTTAAATGTATAATTTCTTTTTGCAAAAAAAACACTAAATTTGTTGTTTATTTGCGTCAAATCATTTGAAAAAGGATATTTTATTTGATATACTAATGATAGTAGGGAGCCTACTAAATGAAGGGAGAAGAAAAAATGAGTGTAATTAATGTAAAAAGTGAGATTGCACCTTTAAAAAAGGTATTATTACATAGACCTGGTAATGAACTACTTAATTTAACACCAGATAGTTTAACTAGACTTTTATTTGATGATATTCCTTTTTTGCCTGAAGCTCAAAAGGAACACGATGAATTTGCTAATATCTTAAAAGAAAATGGTGTTGAAGTTCTTTACTTGGAAGACTTGATGGCAGAAGTATTAGAACTTAGTGATGATATTTTGGATAAGTTTTTAAGACAATTTATATTTGAAGCAGGAATAAAAACTCCAAAATATAAAAATTTAGTATTTGAATACTTAAAAAGTTTTAGAAACAAGAAAGAACTTGTTTTAAAGACAATGGAAGGAATAAAACTTCTAGAGATCAGTAGTGCAAAAAGGGAAGTTGAAAAATCATTGGTTGATTTAGTTAGCCAAGAATCAGATTTTTTAGCAGATCCTATGCCTAACTTGTATTTTACAAGAGATCCATTTGCAAGTGCTGGTAATGGAGTTATTTTAAACAAAATGTATTCAGTAACTAGAAGTAGAGAAACTATTTATGCTGAGTATATCTTTAATTATCATCCTGATTTTAAAGATAATATAGAAAAATATTATGATAGATATTTGCCTTATCATATCGAGGGTGGAGATGTTCTTAATTTAAATGATCATATTATTGCAGTTGGTATTTCACAAAGAACTGAAGCAGGAGCAATTGATTTACTTGCTAAAAATATGTTTAAAAATCCAAATTGTAGTGTTGATACAATATTAGCATTTAATATTCCTGAATCTAGAGCTTTTATGCATTTGGATACAGTATTTACCCAAATTGATTATGATAAGTTTACATATCATCCTGGAATTATGGAATCACTTCAAGTTTTTGAAATTACAGAAGGAGATATTCCTGATAGTGATGAAGATTTGAATGTAAAAGAAATCAATGGTTCCTTAGAAGAAATATTAGAAAAATATTTAGGAAGAAAGATCACTTTAATAGCTTGTGGTGGTGGCGAAAAAACATCTTCAGAAAGAGAACAATGGAATGATGGAACTAATACTTTATGTATAGCTCCTGGTGTAGTAGTAGTATACAATAGAAATAATATTACAAATAACATCTTAAGAGAACATGGTATTAAAGTATTAGAAATGAGTAGTGCTGAATTATCAAGAGGACGTGGTGGACCTAGATGTATGAGTATGCCACTTGTTAGAGAGGATTTGAAATAGTATGGATTTAAGAAAAAGAAATTTTTTAACATTATTGGATTACACTCCAGAAGAAATTAGATATCTTTTAGATTTATCTAAAGATTTTAAAAATAAAAAACATAATTCTATTGAACATCGTTATCTAAAAGGTAAAAATATTGTTTTACTTTTTGAAAAAACTTCAACTAGAACAAGATGTGCTTTTGAAGTTGCTGGTTTAGATTTGGGGATGGGAGTTACATATTTAGATCCAGGAAGTTCTCAAATGGGAAAAAAAGAAAGCATCGAAGATACTGCAAAAGTTCTTGGAAGAATGTATGATGGAATTGAATATAGAGGATATGATCAAAAAATAGTGGAAACACTTGCTGAACATGCAGGAGTTCCAGTTTGGAATGGTCTTACAACTGATTTTCATCCTACGCAAATGTTAGCAGATGTTATGACTGTTGAAGAAAATTTCGGTCATTTAGACGGAATCAAATTAGTTTTCTTCGGAGATGCTAGAAATAATGTGGCTAATTCTTTAATGGTAGTTTGCGCTAAAATGGGAATGCATTTTGTTTCTTGTGGACCTAAAGATTTATGGCCTGATTCTACTTTGGTGGAAAAATGTAGAAACATCGCTGAAGAAACTGGTGCAACTATTGAAATGACTGAAGATGTTTTAAAAGCTTCAGAAAACGCTGATGTAATTTATACTGATGTATGGGTATCAATGGGAGAACCAGATGAGGTATGGAATGAAAGAATTAAATTACTTAGTCCATATCAAGTAAATAAAAAAATTATGGACAATGCTAATGAAAATGCTATATTTTTACATTGTCTACCATCTTTTCATGATTTGAATACTACAATAGGTAAAGATATTTATGAGAAGTATGGATTAAAAGAAATGGAAGTTACTGATGAAGTATTTACTTCAGATAAATCAAAAGTATTTGATGAAGCTGAAAACAGATTACATACAATTAAAGCAGTTGTTTATGCCACTATGAGGGAAGATAATGAGTAAAATTGTTAGTGCTTTAGGTGGTAATGCTTTAGGAAAAAATCCTACTGAACAATTATTACTTCTTGAAAATGTTGCAAAGATTATTGTCAATTTAGTAAAAGAAGGAAATAAAATTGTTCTTACTCATGGAAATGGTCCACAAGTTGGTCAAATATTACTTGCAATGGAGTATTCTTCAAATGGAGAAGCTAAAACTCCATCAATGCCATTTGCAGAGTGTGGGAGTATGAGTCAAGGTTATATAGGTTACCAATTGCAACAATGTATTCAAGATGAACTAGAAAGACAAAACATTGTTAAAAATTGTGCAACTTTGATAACACAAGTTCAGGTCGATCCAAGTGATAGTGCTTTTCAAAATCCAACTAAGCCCATTGGAATGTTTTATAGCAAAGAAGAAGCTATTAAAATTGAAAATGAAAAGGGTTATCAATTTGTTGAAGATTCTGGACGTGGCTATAGGAGAGTAGTACCTTCTCCAAAGCCTATTGATATTATCGAGAAGAATATTATAAGGCAACTAGTTGATAATGATAATATTGTTATTGCTGTTGGTGGTGGTGGTATACCAGTAATTAAAACTAATAAGATTGAATTATTAGAGGGTGTAGAAGCTGTAATCGATAAAGATCGTTCTGCTGCATTACTTGCAAAAGAGATAGATGCCGATATCCTTTTAATATTGACTACTGTAGATAAGGTGTATTTAAACTACAATACGGACAAACAAGTAGCACTTGATACTATTACGGTTGATGAAGCAGAAAAATATATATCTGATGGTCATTTTGCCAAAGGAAGTATGCTTCCAAAAGTAGAAGCTTGTATTGATTTTGTTCGTGATTCTTTAGATAAAATAGCTATTATTAGTTCTTTAGAAAAAGCTAACGAAGCAATAAATGGAAAAACTGGTACAGTAATAAAAAGGAGGAAATAGTATGGCAAAGAAAAAGTCAAAGACAATGTTATCGGCTTTTTCAATTATCTTAATTCTAATATTTGGATTAGGATTATTATCACATATACTACCAAATGCACAATTTATTGGCGAAGAAATTGTTAATGGTAGTGGAACTGTCGGAGCATCATTATCTGATATTTTGATGTCACCGATATTAGGGTTTGAGTCTGCGGTTGATGTAGCAATATTTGTTATGGTTCTTGGAGGATTTTTAGCAATTGTTAATAGAACAGGAGCACTTGAAACTGGAATCAAAGTATTAGTTCAAAAACTTAAGGGTAATGAGATTATTTTAATTCCTATTTTGATGCTAATATTCTCAATAGGTGGAACAACTTATGGTATGTTAGAAGAAACAGTTGGATTTTATGTTCTTCTTGCTGCTACAATGATGGCTGCTGGTATGGATCCGCTTGTTGGATCTGCAGTTGTTCTTTTAGGAGCAGGATCTGGAGTACTTGGTTCTACAATTAATCCTTTTGCAACTGGTGCTGCAATTAGTGCTTTGCCTGAAAATGTCGCTATAAATCAAGGACTTGTTATTTTAATTGGAACTTTCTTATGGTTAATAACTTTAACAATTTCAATATTATTTGTTATTAATTATGCTATGAAAGTTAAAAAAGATAAAGGTTCTACTTTCTTATCTTTAAGGGAACAAAAAGCTGCTGAAAAGAAATTTGGTAATTTTACTTTAACAGAAGAAAAATCAGCTAAGTTAACAATGAAACAAAAAATTACATTAATTCTTTTAGGTTTAACCTTTGTTATCATGATTATTGGATTTATTCCATGGGGTGAATTTGGAATTGGTTTCTTTGATAAATTCACAGGATGGCTAACTGGTTCTTCACTTGGTAATTGGTGGTTCTATGAAGCAGCATTATGGTTCTTAATTATGTCAATTATTATAGGAATTATCAATGGATTAGGTGAGAAAGGAATTGTTGATGCTTTTGTAGATGGTGCTGATGATATGGTTGGTGTTGTATTAATTATAGCAGTTGCTAGAGGCGCTAGTGTCTTAATGTCAGTAACTTATTTAGATAATTATATTATTTATAATGCGTCTAATTTATTATCTCGTTTGCCAGAATTAATATTTGTACCACTTAACTATCTATTACATATAGTTTTATCAATTTTGGTACCATCATCTTCTGGATTAGCAACATTATCTTCACCTATAATCGGTCCTTTAGCTGCACAATTAGGATATAGTACAGAAGTTACTATAATGACTTTAGTTTCAGCAAATGGTCTTGTAAATTTAATAACTCCAACATGTGGTGCTATTATGGGTGGACTTGCTCTTGCTAAAGTAGAATATTCAACTTGGTTTAAGTGGGCTTTAAAAGTTGTAATTACTATAACTTTAGTAAATATACTAGTTTTAGCAGTATTTAGTTTAATATTTTAGCAATAAATAAAAATGATCTTATTATAGAATTGGTCTTTATAATAGATCATTTTTTATTATGAAAGTTATTTTATAAAATTAAGTTAATAAATTTAAAGAAGTTTAGTATTGTTTTATTATATAAAGCATAAATATTAATAAAAATAAGGAGGTTAAAATGTATAATTTAGAAGATGCTATTTATGCAGCATCAATGCTTAATGTTAATTTTGATAAATTTACACCTGAAGAATTTTTAGAGGGAATAAACATTGAAACAGAACATGGTACTATTAATCCTTTAACTAATGTTACTAATGATAATTTAATAACTACTGCAAAAATTGCTTTAGCACATTTAAATGAATTTCCTAATTACTACAATAAAACTTATGGTCTAAAAAATTTTGAAAATTATTTAAAAAGCAAATTATAAGAAGAAAGTAAAATTAATAATATTTTTACTTTTTTTGTTAATAATATTAAAAAAGGAAATAATTATGAAAGAAAAATATGATTTTATTGTAGTAGGATCAGGACTTGCTGGTGTTACTATTTCTTATAAATTAGCTAAATTAAAAAAGAAAGTTCTTTTAATTGAAAAAGAATCTTTTTTAGGAGGAAGAACATCATCAAGATATGATGGAAATTTTTATGTTGAATCAGGATTTCATAAACATATAGGTTTTTATAAAAAATTTCCTAAAATTTTAAGGGAAGCTGGCATCAAATTAAATGATATTGTAGAATGGGAAAAAGAAGCAGAAATAATAATTGTTAAAGATAAAAAAATAGTTTTAGGTATTTCTCCTTTTCATAATCCAATTACCTTTATAAAAGATTTTTTAGGAAATAGAGAAATTTTAAATTATAAAGACAAATTATCTTTAATAAAACTATTTATAATAGGTTTTACATATTACACCTTTAAACCTAAAAAACTAGATGAATTTAGTATCTTGAAATTTTGTCATAAATATAAAATAAGAGAAAATGTAATAA
>JAQXMG010000033.1 GCA_029012525.1 bacterium | reverse complement strand
AACAAGAAGTTTTATCTGAAAAACAAACTAAAGAAGATGAAATGGTTTATTACGTTAATAGCGAATCTAAGAAGTTTAAAAATTCAGAAGTGATATCTCCTGTATTTGGTATAAAAAGAGATGTAATTTATAAAAAAGAATACAATGAACTCGGTGAAACTATCAATATAAAAGAACTTGATATGGAAATAAAAAAAACCGAAGAATTTTTGAAAGAATTAAAAAAATTAAAAAGCAAATTAGATTAGTTCTAATTTGTTTTTAAAAGGAGTAGAGTTATGAAAGTTGGATTTTGTAGTTTAGGATGTAAAGTTAATTTATATGAAAGTGAATATATGATGAGCCTTTTTAAAGAAAGAGGTTATACTATTGGAGATTTTGACGAAGATTGTGACATTTATGTAATTAATACTTGTACAGTTACGAATAATGCTGATAGTAAAAGTAGAAAAATGATTAATCATATCAAAAATAATCATCCTAATAGTATTATAGTTGTTTGTGGTTGTTTTGTTGAGAGTAATAAATTTAGTGATACAGAATCAATTGATATTGTAATTGGTAACTATAATAAAAGCAAAGTAGTTGATTTGGTTTCTTCATACATAAAAGAAAAAAAGCAATTAATTGAACAATATGATATGAAAAAAGTTCCTTTTGAGGATATGATGATTAATCATTTTGAAGATAAAACAAGAGCATTTGTAAAGATTCAAGATGGTTGTTGTAATTTCTGTAGTTATTGCATTATCCCATATGTTAGAGGGCCAATTAGAAGTAAAAAATTTAATAAAGTATTAGAAGAAGTAAAATCTTTAGTTTCTAATGATTATAAAGAAATTGTTTTAACAGGAATTCATACAGGAAGTTATGGAAAAGATTTAGAAACAAATTTTTCTACACTTCTTGAGGAATTGTTAAAAATTGAAAATCTTAAAAGACTTAGAATATCATCAATTGAAATAACAGAGTTAGATGATAAATTTTTAGAGTTATTGAAAAATGATAAATTATGTAATCATTTACATATTCCATTACAAAGTGGTAGTGATAAGATATTAAAATTAATGAATCGAAAATACGATAAAAAACAATTTTTAGAGATGATTAACAAAATAAGAAGTATTAGACCATCCATTTCCATAACAACTGATGCTATAGTAGGATTTCCACAAGAAACAGAAGAAGATTTTGAAGAATATATAGATTTTGTAAAACAAGTTAAGTTTTCTAAATTACATGTTTTTCCATATTCTAAAAGGAATGGAACTAAAGCAGCCGAAATGGATGGACAAATTGATCCAAAAGTAAAAAAAGAAAGAGCAAAAAAACTGATTGAATTATCAAAAAAATTGGAAAAAGAATATGCATATAAATTTATTGGAGAAGAACTTGATGTTTTAGTAGAAAATCATGATTCTTCTTATGCTTATGGCCATACAAGTAATTATTTAAAAATAAGATTAGATAAAGAATGTAAACATAATGAAATTGTTAAAGTAAAAATAACAAAAGATAATATTTGTTTATAATGTAAATATATTGTAAATTGCTTTAAAAATGAAGTGATTTATGGTACTATATAAATATAGGGAAGGATGTGCGGTATGGAAGATTTTGAAAAAATGGTAAATGATCATCATCAAGAGGTTCAAAACAAAGAAGTTCAAAATGGTAATTTTAATAGAAAAGCAGATCAAGAAAAAAGGACAACAAAAGTAGCTGAAAATAATAAAAATAAATCTTTAAAAATTCTAGCCACAACTTTAGCAGGAGTTGTAATAACAACGGGAGTTGTAGCTGTTGGCGTTATCCAAAAAGATTGGAAAAATAACACTAATTACTGTAATTTGACAAATCAAGAAACAACAGATTTGGTTGAATTTGTAACAACTGGTCCAAAAACTAAGACAGTTTATGTTGAATTATATGGGGATACATATACCTTTGGTAGTTTTGATGAAGGGTTAGAACTAAAAAAAGCTGCAATTTTAAACGAATATGAAACTAGTGGTGTAGATAAACCAGAAGAGTTTGTTGAAGAAAATTATGAAAATTATCTAGTTTTTGTCGGAGAAAAACTTGAAAATAATGAAAAAATAGATGGCGAAGAGTACGTTGATTATGTTATAGAAGAAAAATCAAAAGGAGCGAGATAGTATGGATGAATTATTAACTATAGATGATAAAGAGTTTTTAGTAACAAATAGATTTTTCTATAATGATTCAACTTATCTTTATGTCATTGCAACTGACGGAACAAATGAATTGATGTTATTAAAAGAATATGATAATAATGGTAAAACATTTGTTAAAAGTGTTACTGATGAAAATGAAATAAAAAATGCTTTATCAAATATGAATAAATAAATTGATATATTGAAACTGCTATAGATAAAAACAACTATAGTGTTTTTTTTTATAAAACTCTTATTTATAAAAAACTAACATACAAAGTAAAAATGTTTGTAAGTGAATATTACTATAGTATCTTGAAATATTTGAAAATTATAATCGTATAATTAGATGAATGAGTTAGAAAGAATGAGGTTGATATATGACTCATTTATCTAAAAACATTAGTTTAGAGATTATGAAGTTTTTCCTAAATACTAGTGTTCCAAAAATTTTAAGTGAAAGAAAAGGTATTGTTTTTAATTAGGAATGAGTGATATTAACTTATGCAGACAGCAATTTATTGCAGGTTATCTACCGAAGAACAGGATACTGAGGGATTTTTAGTATTAATGCACAAAAAGATAAGTTGATTAAATATGCAGAGAGTAATGGCTATGATATAGTAGATTACTATGTTGATAATGGTATAAGTGATAAAAATTTAACTGATAGAAAAGAAGTATCAAGACTAATTGAAGATGTAAAAAAGGAAAATAAAATTTAAAATTATTTACTAATGGAGAAGTTATAAAAGAGATTATAGTTAATTAAAAAAACAACTTAAAAGATTGATTATTGATGTATTAACAAAATATGTGTATTATTATTTTAGAAGAGGTGTCATTATGAAATATATTATAAAAAGAAATATTAATTTGTTTGGGAAAATTAATATTATAAAATTTGGTTATAATGTTAAAATTAATAATAATGAAAATGGTTTTGAAAATTTTGATATTGGAAACGAAGAAATTATTATTAATAATTTGTTAAAGACTTTGAATCAAGAAACTATTAATAAATTAAATGAAAGAAATCCTATATATATATCACTTTCTAAATATTTTTTTGATAATAACAAAAAATTATGTGCTATAGAATATGAAAGCGATATAGCTATTTCAAGAATAACGCGTGAAGACCTATATTAATATATCGACAGGTCGTTTGATTTAATGTTAAAACCATGGTATCATTTCATTAAGAAGTGATATCTTTTTACTATAGTAATATTCATATATAAAAAAATACTATTTATTAAATTATAGAATTTTCTATGTTACTTTTTGCTTTAACATTTTGCTAAATTAATATATAATTGAAATAGGTGATATGTATGAAAAAAGTAATTTTAGTAGATGGAAATAATATTCTTTTTAGGAGTTATTATGCTACTGCATATAAAGGGAATATTTTAAGAAATTCTAAAGGATTTCCTACTAATGCTTTATATGGATTCATGAATATGATTAACAAGATAATAAAGGATTTAAATCCTAGTTATATGATGATAGCTTTTGATAAAGGCAAAACTTTTCGTCATGAAAAATATGAAGATTATAAAGGTGGCAGAATCGAAACACCAATGGATTTAAAACTGCAATTTCCTGTTGCTAAGAAACTTTGTGAAGCTATGGGAATTAAATACTACGAAGTTGATAATTATGAAGCTGATGACATCATAGGAACATTTGCTAAAGAAGTAGATATTAATCCGGATTTTATTGGTACCATAGTATCAAGTGATAAAGATTTATTACAACTAATATCAGATGATGTTGATGTTAAACTATTAAAAACAAATGATTATATAATGATGAACAAAGAAACGTTTAAGGAATATTATGGCATTGATCCTATCAAAATGATTGATTTAAAAGCACTTATGGGAGATCCTTCAGATAACATTCCAGGAGTTAAAGGAATAGGCGAAAAAACGGCTTTAACACTTTTAAAAAAATATGGAAGTTTAGATGGAGTTTATGAGCATATTGATGAAATATCTCCAAATAATAGAGATAAATTAAAAAATGATAAAGAAAAAGCTTACTTTTCTTATGAACTTGCAACAATTTATAAAGATGTCCCCATTGATGTTAATTTAGAAAATATAAAATATGAAGGACCAAGTTCAAATTATAATCAAATTTTAGAAGAGTATGAATTCTATTCATTTTTAAAAAAACGTGAAGAAGTAAAAGAAGAAGTTAAATTAACATTTGATATTATAAACAATTTAAATAACATAAATATAACTGATGACTTCGCTATTTATATAGAAACAAAAGGCAATTATCATGATAAAGATGTTAAAGGTATTGCTATATATAATAAAGATGTAAGTGTTTTCATTCCAAGAGAATATTTAAAAAATTGTAAGATATTTACTTCTAATTACAAAAAGTATACTTATGATTTAAAAAAACTTTTAGTAAGTTTTAGATATTTAAATATAGATTTAGATAAATCATTTGATGATTTAATGATAGCTACGTATCTATTAAATTATAATACTAAAGAGGATTTATCATATCTTATGAATAGTGATAATATTGGCATTTTATTTTCAGATCAGTTATATAAAAATAAAAATGTTACTATAGAAGAAATCGCAGAACATGCAGTAAAAAAATGTAAGTATATTTACGAAAATAAAGATAGATTCTTAAATGAAATAACCACTAAAGATTTTACTTATCTTTATGAAAAAATAGAACTTCCTACTTGTTATGTTTTGGCAGACATGGAATATACTGGAGTTTATACATCTTTAGAAGTTTTAAATGAAATGAAATCTGAAATTGAAATAAAGATGGACATTTTATCGCAAGAAATTTATAATTTGGCAGGTGAAGAATTTAATATTTTATCACCAAAACAATTAGGAATAATTTTATTTGAAAAATTAGGTATTCCATATCCTAAAAGAATTAAAGATGGTAATTATTCAACTAGTTCTGATATATTAGATAAGTTAACTGATTATACAATTATAAATAAAATATTAGATTATAGAACACTTGCTAAACTTTATGGTAATTATGCAGTAGGTTTAACTTCATGTATTAAAGAAGATGGAAAAATTCATACGACTTTTAATCAAACTTTAACTAGAACTGGTAGATTATCATCATCAAATCCTAACCTTCAAAATATACCTGCTAGAGAAGATTATGGTAAACTTATTAGAAAAGCATTTTTGCCAAGTAAAGATAGTGTTTTAATTTCAGCAGATTATTCACAAATAGAACTTCGTGTTTTTGCAAGTATGTCTAATGCTAAAAATTTAGTAGATGCTTTCAACAATGATATGGATATTCATACTAAAACAGCTATGGATATATTCCATGTTCCAGAAGAAGCTGTAACATCTAAAATGAGAAGAAATGCAAAAGCAGTAAACTTTGGAATTTTATATGGTATATCTAGTTTTGGTTTGTCTGAAGATTTAAAAATAAACGTAAAAGAAGCCAAAGAATTTATTAATCATTATCTTGAAGTTTTTCCAGGTGTTAAAGATTATATGGATAGTGTAATTAAAAATGCTTATAATGATGGTTATGTAAAAACATTATTTGGTAGAGTAAGATATATCGATGAATTAAATAATACTAATTATATTATAAGATCATCTGGAGAAAGAATGGCTCTTAATACTCCAGTTCAAGGAACAGCTGCAGATATATTAAAAAAAGCAATGATTGAAATTTATGATGAATTAAATAAGCGAAATTTAAAAGCTAAAATGATTATTCAAGTCCACGATGAACTTGTATTTGATTGTCCTATTTCTGAACAAGAAGAAGTGGTTGAAATAGTTAAAGATATAATGGAAAATAGCTATAAATTAAATGTACCTTTAAAAGTTGATATAAATATTGGCAAAAATTGGTATGAAGCGAAGTAGAGGTGATGTTTATGCCAGAATTACCAGAAGTTGAAACCGTTAGAAAGGCATTAAAAAATAAAGTTTTAAATAAAAAAATAAAAGATATCAAAATAATATATCCTAAAGTTTTTGCAATTCCATCAATTAGTGAAGTAGAAGAAAAAATAAAAAATCAAACTATACAAGATATGAAAAGATATGGAAAATGGCTGATGTTTGTTTTAGATGATTATTATTTATTAAGCCATTTAAGAATGGAAGGCAAATATTTATATAGAAATATCAATGATATTTATGGCAAACATGAGCTTGTATCATTTATATTAGATGATATGGAATTAAGATATCAAGATGTAAGAAAGTTTGGCAGATTTTATCTTTTAAAAAAAGATGAATTATATAGTGATAAATCTCCACTTATAAAACTAGGTAAAGATCCTTGGGATAATACTTTAACGATAGATTACTTAAAAGAAAAATACAAAAATAAGAAATTAGAAATAAAATCATGTCTTCTTGATCAATCAATTATTGTTGGTATAGGAAATATTTATGCTGATGAAATACTTTTTTTAAGCAAAGTAAATCCTTACAAAAAATGTTGTGATTTAAATGATTTAGAGCTCAAAAATATAATAGATAATACAAGAATTGTTTTAGAAAAAGCAATTGGAGAAGGTGGAACAACAATAAGAAGTTATACTTCTGAAGAAGGCGTTAGTGGAAAATTTCAAAATAATTTATATGTCCATAAAAGAGAAAATGAAGAATGTAAAATTTGTAAAAATAAAATAGTTCGTGAGAAAATTCATGGTAGAAGTACTTATTTTTGTAAAGATTGTCAAAAGTAAAGATATTAGTTATTAAATATCTTTTTTTTAATATAATTAATTAGGTGGATTATGAAAAAAGTATTTAATATAATAGGTGCAATATGTTTGACAATTTTTAGTTTTTATTATACTGATAAAATGGTAGAATTATCAAAATCTAAAGATTCTATTATGCAAGATATTATGTCATTTAAAGAAGGTTATGAAAAGGAAAGCATAGATGCTAAAATAATAAATGATTATGTAATACCAGGAATAAAAGGAAAAAAAGTAGATATTGATAAAAGCTACAACAAAATGAAAGAACTTGGTTATTATAATGAAAATTTATATATTTATACAAGCGAAAAGCCAAATATAAGTATTGATGATTTTTATAATAAATTTATAATTGGGGGAAATCCTAAAAAAAATAATGTATCTTTAGTATTTAATTTGGTGGATAATAAAAATTTAAATACTATTTTATATGTATTAAAAGAACAAGATGTTGTAGCAAATTTTTTCATTGATGGTAAGTACTTTATAAATGATTTAACAAGTCTTCAAAGTATAGCAGATAATAATCATTTTATTGGTAATTTAGGTTATGATGGAAAATATTTAAAAACAACCATAAAAAACACCAATGCTTTAATTAGAAAATTTGTAACTTATGAAAATGATTTTTGCTACTTAGATGAAATAAATTATGATGCACTAGATATCTGCAGTAACCTTAAAATGTATACAGTAAAAGGAACAACTATTTCAAATACAACACCATACTTAGATATAAAAGAAAAATTAATTAGTGGAGGAATATATAAATTAGATACTAATAACTATACTGTGGAAGAATTAGGAATAATAATAAAATACATAAAACAAAAAGGATATAATATTGTTTCATTAGAAGAATTAATTAGCGAAGAAAATAATTAAAAGCACAAAAAAAGAAAGTTTTCAAAACTTTTTTTTCGTAATATAATATATATTATTTTTTGTTATTCTTTAAAAATTCTCTAAGTATTTTTGTAATGGCTCTTTTTTCTATTCTTGATACATAACTTCTTGAAATATTAAGTTCTTTTGCTATTTCTTTTTGAGTTAGTTCATCTGTATTATTAAGGCCATATCTTCTTATGATTATTTCTTTTTCACGTGGATTTAAAATATTAAAATATTGTTCAAGTAATTTTAAATTATCATTTTTTTCAATTTCATCTGCATAATCAATTGCAGGTGTTTTTAAAACGTCCAAGATCGTAATATCATTACCATCTTTATCAAACCCTATTGGATCATCTAAACTAACATTTGAATTGTTTTTCTTATTGCTTCTAAAATACATCAAAATTTCATTTTCAATACATCTAGCACAATAAGTAGTTATTTTAGTGCCATGTTTTAAACTATAACTATCAATTCCTTTAATTAAACCAATTGTTCCAATACTAATTAAATCATCATTATCTCCATTTTTTGTTTCAAATTTTTTAACAATATGAGCAACTAATCTTAAATTGTGTTCAATTAATTTATTTCTTGCTTCTTTATCATTTTTTTCTAACAATAATTTAATACATTTTTCCTCTTCTTCTTTTGACAATGGACTTGGGAAAACATTATTGGAATAAGAAGTAGTAAAAAAAAGGCAAGTCTTTAAAATTTCTAATAAATTAAAAAACATAAATATCACATCCTTATAAAATATATGACAAAATAAGATAAAATTTTAATATAAAAACTATTGAAATATATAAAAAAAAGGGTTACAATTAGCTTGTAAGGATAACTTACAAATTTATTTGAAGAATAAAGAGGACACAATAATTATTTGTTACATTTTATGTAGTAGAAATATTTTGTGTTTTTTTATTCTAAAAGAGGAGATTTTATGAATAATAAAGAAAAATTTTATGCAGAATTAAAAGGAGTTTATGCTTATCTTTTTGAATGGAAAGAGTCTATTGAAAGAAATAAAAACAATTATTCAAAAGAAGAATATCAGTTTCAATTAGATACTTTACAAAGTTTAAGAGCACAATTAAAATTTTTTGGAAATAAGGCTTGGGAGGAAATTGAAAAATCAGCTTTAATATATAAAGAAAATATTGAAACTGAAGAAGAACAAAGAAACAGAGTCCAAAAAATAGTAACATTTAAAAATTATACAAATAATTATTATGATGATTATCTTGAAGTTTATGATAAATTACAAGATACAAAAGATCCTGAAGAACATGAAGCATTAAATAGAGAAATTGGATTTTATTTGGATGCAATAAAATCAAGTAATTATAAATTTGAAAAAGCTATAATAGATGAAAATAGAGAAAGAATTATAGATATAGTAAGTGTTTTAGATCAAACACATGTTATGTCATTTGATCCATTTAAAATAGATCATGATAGACATATAATTTTAAAGAGTAAAGATGAGCTTGAAGCAGAAAGAGATATTATTTTAGGAATGTCTGATTCGGCTTTTGATAGATTTGATCAAGCTAAGAAAAAAGGAATTATTGATTTACTTAATAAACTATATAATTCTTACATAAGTGATGCATTGATTATGGAAGAAATAGAAAAAGAAAATCAAGATGTTGTTGTAAGAAAAAAATAAAAATAAAAACGTGTTAAATTTATTAAATAATTTACACGTTTTTTTATTAAATAATCGTAACTATTGTAATTCATATCGTATTTTTATTGATTTATTTATTTTAATTTGTTAAAATATTTATAGACAATAGGAGATGAGTACTTATGAATAATGAAAATAATAACGAAAATGAATTTAATAACGAATTAAATGATAAAATTGATGTCAATTTTAATAATAGTTCATATATTTCAGAAGAAGATAATGTTAATACTGTTAATCAAATGAATAATTTTCTAGGATCTAATGTTATTGGTACTAATATTGATGAAGCAACATTAAGGGAAATTGATGAAATTGAAAATAATGCTTCAGTTTCTACTAATTATCAAAAAACTACAGGTGATAATAAAGTAGATACTGGTGTTAATAAACCTTTAAAAGTCCCAGAAACAGATGCTAAAAAACAAAGATTTAAATACCAAATAATTAATAGTCAAGGTGAAAAAGTAAAAGGATATATTGATGCTCATAATATTAGCGAAGTAAAAGCTTACTTGGATAATGAAGGATATCAAACGGTAAAAGTTGAACTTAGTAAAGATATCGTTTTAGGTAGTGGGAAATTAAGTTATAGTGAGCTTGCCTTTATTCTTACTCAGTTATCTACTTATTTAAAATCGGGTATACCTTTAATTGATGCAATTAGAATTCTTGAAAAACAATCAGTTAAACCTGAAAAAAGAAGAATCTTTTCAAATATAACTTATGAACTTGTAAAAGGTGAAAGTTTTTCAAGTGCGTTAGAGGCACAAGGCAATGTTTTTCCATCATTTTTAATTAATATGGTAAAAACAGCAGAAATGACTGGAGATTTGCCTGAAATTCTAGATGATATGACCGAGTATTATACAACAACTGATAGAACAAGAAAAGCTGCAATAAGTGCCATGACATATCCAACAATTATCTTTATTTTTGCTATAGCAGTAATTACGTTTATTTTAACTTATGTTATTCCAACATTTGTCGGAATATTTGAAGAAAACAATGCTACAATTCCTACGATGACAAGAATTGTAATTAATACTAGTAATTTTTTGAGAAGTAATGGTTTTTATATTGTTGGCGTTATTGCTCTTATTTTAATTGTCTATACAATTTTATATAAAAATGTTAGATCATTTAAAAAAACAATGCAAACCATTTATATGAAATTACCTATATTTGGAAAATTGATTATATATAAAGAAGTAGCAATGTTTACTAAAACATTTGCATCACTTTTAAATCATAATGTATTTATAACTGATTCTATGAAAATACTTAGTCAAGTAACAACTAATGAAGTTTATACTGAAATTATTCAAGACTCACTATCTTACCTTTCAAAAGGCGCAAAAATAAGTGATTCATTTAAGGGAAAATGGGCTTTTCCAGTTGTTGCTTATGAAATGCTTGTAACTGGTGAAAATACAGGAAGACTTGCAGTAATGATGGATTATGTAGCAAAATATTATGATGATTTACATTCTAACTATATTAAAAGAATTAATACTTTAATTGAACCACTTATGATTGTCTTTTTAGCATTAATTGTTGGTATCGTTGTTTTATCAGTAGTTATTCCAATGTTTAGCGTATATTCACAACTTGCATGAGGTTAGCATGGAATTTACTTATATAATTCTTTTCTTCATTTTAGGAACTGTTTTAGGTAGCTTTTATAATGTAGTAGGGTTTAGATTATCTACTGATGGATCTTTAATTAATCCGAAAAATAGTTATTGTCCTAATTGCAAAGAAAGATTAAAATGGAAAGATTTAATACCAATTTTGTCGTATCTATTTTTAAAAGGAAAATGTAGATATTGTGGTAAAAAAATATCAATGTTTTATCCTGCAGTAGAATTTTTTACAGGAATATTATTTGCAGTTTGTTATTATTCATTTGGATTTAGTTATGATCTTATTATTTCACTTCTACTTGTAAGTTATTTTGCAATAGTTATTGTGAGTGATTTAAATTATTATATCATTCCTGATCAAGTAACAATTGTTATAGGAATACTTATTTTTATAGTAAATATTCTTAAATATGGTTTTATTGGATCTTTAGGATATTTACTTTCTGGAATTATAATGTTTTTGTTTATGTATTTAGTAGGAATACTTGGAAGTTTTATATTTAAACAAGAAGCTTTAGGAGGAGGAGATATAAAATTATTGTTTGTTTTAGGACTTACACTTCCTCTTGCTTTATCTTTTTTAGGAATAGTTTTAGCAACACTTCTTGCTTTTCCAATTTCACTATATTTTACAATAAAAAATAAAGATAAAATAATACCATTTGGACCATTTTTAATTGCGGCGTTTTTGATACTTTATCTAGCAAAAATAGATGTAAGTGTAATATATAGTTTTTTTAATATAATTTAAAAAAATAATTTTGATTATAATAAAAACTTCGATTTTAGTTTAATCGAAGTTTTTTATAAATATTTTTTATATCCTTTATATTTATTATATAACTCAATCATTTTATTATATACATTAGTACTAAGTTTTTCTTTTAATTCCATAAATATAGATGTAGGATCACTTTTTACAATTTGTTTCCAATATTCTTTAATATAAAAATATATGATGTCAAGTTCTTCATGAGTTAATTTTACATTTTGTGTGTAACTAAATTTTAAAATATCTTCTTTAGTTAGTTTATTAATATATTTTTCAATCATTTTTTCATACATAATCTTCACCTTTATATTTTATTATATGCAAGTTTTTTTTAATTTTGTACCACAATAATAATATGAAAAGGATTAAAGAAAAAAAAGTAAATAAAAAGCGTTCAACTGATGTAAGTGATAAAAGAATAAACTTTTTAAAGGCAATATCTTTTATCTTTTTTGGCATTATCTTAGGAAGAATATTTTACCTTAATGTTTTTTATAAGGATTATTATACGATGATTTTAAATAGTAAAACTAAAATTATCGTGGAACAAGAAGATGCTCCACGTGGTAGAATACTTGATCGTAATGGTAAGATTTTAGTAGATAATAAAGAGGTGAAAAAAATATATTATTTAAAAGATAAAAATATCACTACTAAAGAAGAAATAGAAATGTGTTATAAATTAAAAGATATTTTAGATCTTCCTTATGATAATTTACTTACTAGGAATTTAAAAGAATTTTATATTATTATCTATGAAGAAGAAGTAAATAAAAAAATCACTTCTGAAGAATATGAAGATTTAAAAAATAGAAAATTAACTGAAAATGAAGTGTATGAGTTAAAGATAGAACGAATAACAGAAGAAGATTTAAGTGTTTTTAGTTTGGATGATAAAAAAAGTGCTTATATTTATTATCTTATGAATAAAGGATATTCTACTGATATGAAAACCATAAAAATAAATGCAACGTATGAAGAATATGCCTATATTTCAGAAAGAATTGAAGAATTTAAAGGATTTAATACTAAACTTGATTGGGAAAGAACTTATCCTTATGGAAATACTATAAGAAGTATTTTAGGTAGTGTTTCAGATAGTGAAACAGGAATACCAAAAGAAAAAGCAAGTTATTATTTAAGTCAAGGGTACGAATTGGATGATAGAGTAGGAATATCTGGTTTAGAGGAGTATTATGATAAATATTTAAGAGGAGAAAAAGCAAAGTATCAAATAATGGCAGATGGTTCATTAGAAAAAATAAGTGATGCTAAAGATGGTAATGATATTGTTTTATCAATAGATATTGATTTGCAGATTAAAATTGAAGATATGATGAAAGAAGAAGTTGTAAAAGCAAAAAGTGAACCTCATACTAAGTTTTATAATAGAAGTTTTGTAGTTATTCAAAATCCAAAAACAGGTGAAATATATTCTATGGCAGGAGTTCAAGCTTTTAAAGAAAAAGGAAAATATGTGACTTATGATTACAGTATTGGTCCAATTGTATCAACTATAACACCAGGATCTGTAGTAAAAGGTGCAAGTATTATTGTTGGATATAATACAGGTGTTATAGATATTGGCACTACTATGCTTGATAGTTGCATTAAATTTTTAAATATGCCTGAGAAATGTTCTTGGAAAAGTCTTGGTTATATAAATGATCTTGATGCTTTAAAGTGGTCTAGTAATATCTATCAATTTAAAATTGCTATGATGGTCGGAGGACAAAGCTATAAATATAATTCAATGTTAGATCTTGATTTAAGTGCTTTTGATACTTACAGGAAGACATTTTATCAATTTGGTTTGGGCGTTAAAACAGGAATTGATTATCCAATTGAAGAAACAGGGGTAAAAGGAGACTCTATTGCATCTGATCTTTTAATAAACTATGCAATTGGCCAATATGATACTTATACAACCCTTCAATTATCACAATATATATCAACAATTGCTAATAATGGTTCAAGAGTAAAACCAAGATTTTTAAAGAGTGTTATTGATAGTAAGACAAATGAAGTAATGTATGAATCTCCTACCATTGTTTTAAATAAAGTTGAAACCGAAGAAAAATACTTAAAAAGAGTTCAAAAAGGATTTAGATTATGTATTATTGGTGGAACTTGTGTTGATTATATGGGAATTGCTCCAAAAGGTGCTGGGAAAACAGGAACAAGTGAAAGTTTTGTAGATGATGGAAGTGGTATTTATGATCATCCTACAATGAGTAATAATTTTGTTGGTTATGCTCCATATGATGATCCTATTATGAGTATTGCAGTATCATCACCTGATGTTTTAGATATGGAAACAGGAACTTATAGAACAGATGTTAATTATAGAATATCTAAAAAAGCATCTAATATATTCTTTTTACTCTATGATAGTAAAGGAAATAGAAAATAAAGGTACAATTATAAAACCTTTATTTTTTCTTTAAAAATAATAATTAAAATGGTACAATATCTATAGGAGTTATTATTTATGAATGAATTTGATATTATTTGTAAAAATTTTTTAGATTTTTTAGATTCTCAAAAAAACTATTCACATCTTACGATTGAAAATTATAAAGAAGACTTGAATTTTTTTGAAAACTATTTAAAAAAAGAACAAATAGATTTTAAAGATATTATCTATTCTGATATAAAAGGATTTTATAATTATTTAGAAACAAAAAAATATAGTAAGAATACTATAGCAAGACATATCAGTGCTTTAAGAAGTTTTTATAAATATTTAGCTTTTAATAAGATAATAAAATCAAATCCATTTAGTTTAGCAACTCTTCCTAAAAAAGATAAACTATTACCTAAGTTTTTATATTATAATGAATTAGAAGAGATGTTTAATGTAATTCCTGATAAAACACCATTAGATAAAAGAAATAGATGTATTTTAGAACTTTTATATGCAACTGGAGTACGTGTTAGTGAACTTGTAAATATAAAACTTGATGATATTAACTTTAGTGATATGTCTATCAAAGTACTTGGAAAAGGTAATAAAGAAAGAATTGTATATTATGGTAGTTATGCAAGCTTTTATTTAGAAGAATACCTAAATAATTCAAGAAATCTTCTTTTAAAAGATAAAACTAGTGATTATTTATTAATAAATAGTAAAGGTTTTAATATGACAACTCGTTCTATTGAACTTATTATTAAAGATATAATAACTAAAACAAGCATAAAATCTAATATAACACCACATACCATAAGGCATACTTTCGCTACTCATCTTTTAAATGAAGGTTGTGATATCTTAAGTGTTCAAGAGCTTTTAGGACACGAAAGTCTTAAAGCAACTCAAATATATACTCATATAACTAATGATGAATTAAAAAATATATATTTAAATTGTCATCCTAGAAATAAGAAATAAGGAGGAAAGCTTTATGAAAATAGAAAATATTATTAATGTTTTAAATAAAGATAATTTAATTAAAGAAAAAAATGTAAAAAATGATACTATATCATATATTACTTATAATTCAAAAGATGTAAAAGATAATACATTATTTATATGTAAAGGTTTTACGTTTAAAGAAGATTATTTAATTGATGCCAAGAAAAATGGAGCGACACTTTATGTCAGTGAAAAAAAATATGATATAGATATGGATTATATTATTGTATCAGATGTTAGAAAAAGTATGGCTTTAATTGCTAAAGAGTTTTATAAATTAGATAGGCCTTTAACAAAAATAGGTATAACTGGAACCAAAGGAAAAACAACAACCGTTTATTTTATAAAAAATATTTTAGAAGAACATTTTAAAACAAAAACAGCTTACATTTCTACTATTTCTTATTATACTGGGAAAGAAGTTAAAGAATCTGTAAATACAACACCAGAATCATTAGATTTAAATAGGTATTTTAAGGAAATTGAAGAAAATGGTTTAAGTAGTGTTGTCATGGAAGTATCAAGTCAAGCTGAAAAATTAAATCGAATCTATTCTCAAAACTTTTCTTATGGAGCATTTTTAAATATTGGTATTGATCATATTTCTAAAACTGAACATGAAAATTTTGATGATTACTTAAATTGTAAAATTAATTTTTTAAAGAAATGTGATAAGGTTTTTGTTTATCAAGAAACAGATTATTTTGATAGAATAAAAGAAAATTTACCTGATAAAAATATTATTACATTTGGTTTTGATGATTCATGTAATTATGTCATAAATCAAATTGAATCTAATAATGATGAACTTTCTTTTAAGGTAAATGATAAATCTTATAAAATTAAAATAAAAGGGGTTTTTAATTGTATTAATGCAAGTTGTGCTATAGCAATATGTAGTGAAATGAAAATAAGTTATGATGAAATTTATAATGGTTTATATAATACTATTGTACCTGGCAGAATGGAATATGTTAAAGATTTTATTTGTCCTATTATAGTGGATTATGCTCATAATAAATTATCAATAGAAACTTTAATTAGTTCATTAAGAACAGAATATAAAAATAAAAATTTCAAATTAGTGATGGGTCTTCCTGGTGATAAAGCAAAAAATAGAAGAAGTGAACTTGCTAGTCTTTTTGACAAGTTTAGTAAAGTTTATTTAACTATGGATCATCCAGGATATGAAGAAGTAGAAGATATTTGTAATGAAGTTATATCATATGTAAATTGTGATACACCATATGAAATAATAACAGATAGAACCTGTGCGATAGATACTTGTATGAAAGAAGCAGCAAAAGATGATGTTATTTTAATTCTTGGTAAAGGATCAGAAGATTATCAACTAATTAAGGGACAAAAAATTCCTTATGAGGGTGATATAAAAGTTGTAAATAAAATAATGGAGGATACTTATGGAAAAAATTAGAATTAAAGAAATTAGAGATGCTTTAAATGGTGAATTTATTAATTCTACAAAAAATTATAATATAGATAATATTTCAACCAATAGTAAAGATGTTACAAGTAGTTCTTTATTTATTCCTATAATTGGAGAAACCCATGATGGCCATAATTTTATGGAAGATGCTTATAATAATGGTTGTAAAAACTTTTTAATAGATAAAAATCATACCTTTGATAAAACTGATGTTAATTTAATAAAGGTAGATGATACAACAATTGCTTTAGGAAATCTTGCTTATGCTTATAAAGAAATGTTTAAAGTAGTGTGCGTTGGTGTAACAGGAAGTGTTGGAAAAACATCAACTAGAGATATTATTTATTCTGTTGTAAGTAAACAATATAAAACACTTAAAAATGAAGGTAATTTAAATAATAATATTGGCATTCCTAAAACTTTATTTAACTTAGATAAAAGTTATAAAGCCGCGGTTATTGAAATGGGCATGAATCATAAAGGTGAAATAAAATATTTAACTGATATGGTGAATCCTTATATTGCGGTCATTTCTAATATTGGATTATCTCATATTGAAAACTTTGAAAATCAAGAAGACATTTTTAAAGCAAAAATGGAAATAACTTCTAATTTCAATAAAAATAATATTTTGATAGTTAATGGTGATGATCCTTATTTAAAAAAAGTTAAGCCTAAAAATCCTGAATATAGAGTTTATACTTATGGTTTTTCTAAATCAAATGATATTTATTGTACTAATTATGTAATAGGAAAAGA